>JAPLKG010000017.1 GCA_026388185.1 Candidatus Eisenbacteria bacterium
CCGCGTGCTCAGACAGAGGCAGCTCCGGACGAACTGAAGAAGATGTGGTAACCAACACACGAATACTAGCCTGATGATCGTCGGTAAATCGCTCTCCTCTCACACAAAAAACATACTTGACTCCAGCCAGATCCATACTACCCCACCAGCACCATCTAAGGCGATCGTCGGCTGATACTGACTCCCCGTTGCCGTGCACAGCGCTACCCCATTCGCAGCCCACTGAACAACACCCCAACCATTCACCCTCTGCGCATAGATGTCCCAGTTCCCGCTGCGGTAGTCATACCACGTCACAATCGCCCCACCAGCACCATCAGATGTGATCGTCGGAGACCGCTGATCCCCCGTTGCCGTGCACAGCGCTACCCCATTCGCAGCCCACTGAACCGCGCCCAAAGCATCGATGCGCTGCGCATAAACGTCATTCTCCCCGCTGCGGGCGTCATACCACGCCACAATCGCCCCACCAGCACCATCTGACGTGATCGTCGGATACACCTGATTCCCCGTAGCCGTGCACTGCGCTACCCCATTCGCAGCCCACTGAACCGCGCCCAAAGCATCGATGCGCTGCGCATAAACGTCATAGTCGTCACCGCTGCGGGCGTCATACCACGCCACAATCGCCCCACCAGCACCATCTGACGTGATCGTCGGCCACCCCTGATCCCCCGTTGCCGCGCACAACGCTACCCCATTCGTACCCCACTGAACCACGCCCAAAGCATCGATGCGCTGCGCATAAACGTCATTCTCCCCGCTGCGCCGGTCGAACCACGTCACAATCGCCCCACCAGCGCCGTCGGACGTGATCATCGGATACACCTGATCCCCCGTTGCCGTGCACAGCGCTACCCCATTCGCAGCCCACTGAACCGCGCCCAAAGCATCGATGCGCTGCGCATAAACGTCATTGTTCCCGCTGCGCCAGTCATTCCACGTCACAATCGCCCCACCAGCACCATCGGACGTGATCGTCGGATACCCCTGATTCCCCGTTGCCGTGCAGATGGCCACACCATTAGCCACCCACCGAACCGCACCCAAAGCATCGATGCGCTGCGCATAGACGTCACTGTTCCCGCTGCGAGAGTCACACCATGTCACAATCGCCCCGCCAGCATCATCTGAGGCAATCGTCGACTGATACTGATCCCCCATCGCCGTGCACAGCGGATTACCGTTATCCGCCCAAAAGCCAAAAGAACACATCGGAAGTCCCACGACCACCAAGAACCCGACCATCGACACCCCGAACACTCTCATTAGCCTATTCATCTCCATCACTCCTTTCCTCCGAGGGTCGGCCCTCGACCCAAAAGGTCCAGACCAGAAGGATCTCCCGTCGTATGAACCGAGCGACACCCAGGACGGCAAGACATACCGCAACCAGCCCTTCGCCGAAACGAAAAAGCCTCACCGGGGGCCAGTGAGGCTAGTGATCCCTGCGAAAAGCAAGCACAATGGACCGTCTTCGGAAACATCCTTCTGCCCGCCATCATGATATGTGAAAGAGAAGAACTGAAGCTGCCAGTTGCTTTCGCCTGTTGCAAGCGTGGAATATATCACCAGAGTACCGCCAACGCAAGCAAAAAACTCCTGTCGTATTAGCAAAGTAATAATGTCCTATTGTGCGGTTGTGAGTGCTTGGCTTTTCCCATTCGCCCGGCCGGCAATACAAGAGGGGTGACCAGAATGTCTGGTCACCCCTCTCAATTCGAAACAACCCTATGGAGACTATGGTTACTTGAGCAGAATCATGCGGGTCGTATCATCTTCTTCAGTTTCTGAAGTTCTCGGCTTTACACGTCTCCTATTCATGTCGCAATGCCTCGATGGGGTTCAAAGTGGCGGCTTTGCGTGCTGGATAGAATCCGAAGAAGAGCCCTATTGCGAAGGCAAAAGAAAACGATAGCACCACGGAGGCAGGCGTGACTACCGTCGGCCAGCCTCCGAAGCGACTTGCAAGTTTGCTCGCCACCAGTCCCAGGAAAACCCCAACCAGCCCTCCGCTCAATGACACAATGATCGCCTCGACGAGAAACTGACCAAGGATGTCGCGCGGCTGGGCACCGATTGCCTTGCGAATGCCTATCTCCCTCGTCCGCTCGGTCACCGATACAAGCATGATGTTCATAATCCCGATCCCGCCGACGACGAGGCTCACGATTGCAATCCCCGCCAGCAGCATGGTGAATGTCTTGCTCGTCTCCTTCACGGTGGAGAGAATCTCCGCCTGCGAGTCCACGTGGAAATCGTCCTCTTGCCCTTCCCTAATCTCATGATTCTCCCGCAGGAGGCGTGTTATCTCTTCCGTGGCCGTGTCCATCACGCTCTGGGATTTTGCCTCAATGTTGATGGACGACAGGTGGTCCACGCCGAACAGCCGCTTCTGTGCAGTCGCCAAGGGGACGAGGACGATGTCGTCTTCATCCCTCCACCCGCTGCCGCCCTTCTCTTTCATCACGCCGATGACTTGAAACGTGCTTCGCTTGATCTTGATGTATTGCCCTATGGGATCCTCAGTTCCGAAGAGGTTTTCCACCACCGTTTGCCCCAGGACGGCTACCCGGCGCAAGTATCGGTTGTCGCTTTCGCTGATGAAAGAGCCCTTCGCCAATTGAAAGTTGTTGACCTCGGGAAAATTGGGCGTAACTCCGCTAATGCCGGTGTTCGTGTTCTTGTTCCCAAAGACTACCTGGGCGTTCCCTGAGAATGTGGCGTCGACTTTGGCGACGGACGGACATTCTTCCGCGATGGCCAGAGCGTCTGCATACGTGAGGGACGTGACTCCTCCCATCGCCCCCCTGGCAGGTCCCGTCGTTTGGGCACCTGCGCGCACCATCAGAAGGTTCGCCCCCATCTGGCTTATCCTTTGCGTGATTTGCAGGCTCGCTCCTTGACCAATCGCTACCATGGCAATCACAGCCGCCACGCCTACCACGATGCCGAGCATCGTCAGGAAACTGCGAAGTTTGTTTGAGAAGATGGAAAACACGGACACAAGCAGGCTCTCTTTTAGTTCGGAGATGGAGAACACTCTCTTTTTCTTGCCACTGCGTCTCGGCAAAGAAGCCCTGTCCACTTGAGCTCCACCGGCGTTCCTGGTGTCCTCCACAAGCCCACCGTCCCGTAGGCGGAGGATTCGCTGAGCGTGTGCCGCCACCGAATTATCGTGCGTCACCAAGATGACGGTCACGCCCTTCCTGTGTGACTCGGTCAGGATCGCCATTATCTCGCCGCCGGAAACGGAATCGAGGTTGCCCGTCGGTTCGTCCGCGAGGAGGATCGCCGGATCGTTGACGAGCGCCCTCGCGATGGCGACGCGTTGCTGTTGTCCTCCCGACAGTTCTCTCGGTCGATGGCGGGCTCTATCCTCCAGCCCGACGGAGCGCAATGCATCAATACACGTCTGCCTTCGCTTACCGTGATTGCCGGCGTATATGAGCGGGAGTTCAACGTTGGAGAGGGCGCTCTGCCGTGGCAACAGATTGAACGTCTGAAACACAAAACCTATTTTTTCGTTTCGTATTTGGGCAAGCTCGGAATCGGAGAACTCGCTCACGTTGACGCCGTCAAACAGGTATTGTCCGCTTGTGGAGACGTCGAGACATCCCAAGATATTTAGAAGAGTGGACTTGCCCGAGCCCGAGGGACCCATGATGGCAATGAACTCGCCGTCTTCGATCTTGAATGAGACGTTCTTGAGCGCGGGGACCTCTATGTCCCCCATTCTGTAAATCTTGTCGACGTTCCGCAGCTCTATCATCTTCGTCCCATGAACATTGGTATCCGCGGCCGAGAACTCGTCGTCTGCGTACTTGACGGCGTGCTCCCGGTTGTTACGGTTTCACTGAGAACCACCGTGTCGCCCGCCCTCAAGCCCTCGGTTATCTCGATCGTTTTCCCATCAGTGATCCCGGTTTTGACGCTTCGACGAATCGGCCTGTCTTCGAGAACTGTAACGAAGCTGTCTCCGTTCTCCTCAGAAACCGCGCCCTTGGGAATCACGAGTATGCTGTCCTTGCTCGCCACCACGAATTCCACGTTGGCGGTCATTCCGGAGGCCCAGTCGCCGGGCACTTGCACGGGCTCCACCATCACGTCGTATTCCACCACGCCCGAGACCAGGGTACCCTCGCGGGAGATCTTGGTCACCCTGGCGTTCACGCGCTCATCAGGAAAGGCGTCGAGCACCACCCACGCCTTCTGTTTCACTTTTATCTTGCCTATGTCTGCCTCGTCCACCTGGACGCTCGCCACCAGCCTGTCGGCGATCGCGAAGAGGACGGTCGCTGTGGTCACGTTCTGTCCGGGCTCGCAGGAGCGCATTATCACCTCTCCGCGTATCGAGTTGGTGAGAGGCACTAGTTTGTACGCCTTGTCTGCAATCTCGGAGGCCTCCTTCGCCTGCTTGATGGCTTCCTCGTCATTCTTCTCTTGGGCGGATTCAAGCGCGGAGCGGGCCGCGTCCAGGAGCGCAATTCTGTCTTCGCTGGAAATCCACGCGAGGATGTCTCCTTCCTTCACCCTGTCGCCTTCGTTGACTTCCACTTTGTCTATCCTGCCGCTGACAGACGAGCTGACCTCGACTCTCGTGTAGGGTTCGATCGTCCCCGTGGAAAGCACCTTGACCTCTATGCTGCCCGATTCGACTCTGGCAGTCTCGTAGGCGGGTTGATCCGTGTTGGCGAGACGTCTTTCTCGAAGGTAAAAGAGTCCGGCCAAGATGATCAGCACGGGGATTATTATGAAATACAGTTTCTTCATTAACTCGTCCTCCCACACGCCTTCTCCAACCTGGCAGCGGATACCCGGAGATTGTACAGCGCGCTTAGCTGGGTGGTCTCCGCCTGGGTAAGACCGGTTTCCTTCTGCTGCAGGAAGAAATAGGACGTCTTTCCTTGCTCGTATTGCAGCTTCGTCAGTTCGTACATATTGCGAGCGGCCTCCAGAGTCGACTTGTTCACTTCGATGATACTTTGTGCCAATTCCCAGGTCGAGTAGGCTTGCTCGACCTCTTCTTCTATCTGCTGCTGCAGTTCCCGGATTCGATCGCTCTGGCTCTCGAGCGACAAGGTGGCGTCCCGGACTTTCGCCTTTCTTGAGAAGCCGTCAAAGATGGGCAACGAAACACTAATCCCTGCACCCCAGTTGTCCCTCTGGTCCAGAAGTTCGCTGCCCTGCAAACCGTACGATGAGGAGAACGAAACGCCGGGAAGATAGTTGCTCCTGGCCTGTGTGACCTGAGCTTGGAGCGCACCAGTGTTGGCCGTTGCAGAGAGCAGCTCGGGTCTTCCAACCATTGCCTCCTCGATCAGACTCTCGAGTGGCGGAAAGTCGATCTCTGCGTCCCGATACTCCAGGACCACCTCCGACCTTCTAGGTCTGCCAAGAAGCAGGTTGAGCTCGACTCCAGCAAGGACCAATTCATCTTTTGCCCGCTTATCATCGTATTCTGCCTGAAGCACGTTCGCCTCGGCTTCTTTCACTGCAGGCGAGCTCTCTCTGCCTGCCTCGTATTTTAGATTGATGAGCACGAGGTCCTCTCTTCGTCTCTTGACCACGTCCTGCACCAGGGTGATCTGCTCCTGCTTCTGCAGTATCTTGAAGAAAGCCCCCTTCACTTGGAGGATCAGTTCGTCCTCCGACAGATGATACGCTTCCTTCGCCACGTCTACTTTGGCCGTGGCCGCATCCACGGCGGCCTTCCGATATCCCCCGTCGTAGATGGTGTAGCTCAGACCAATGCTGGTCGAGTAGCTCCCCTGCCGATCCCCAAAGGAGCTTCCCGAATTTCTGTAGCTGGAGGAGAGGTCTACGCCCGGGTAGTAAGAGGAATGGGCAGACGTCACGCCGACGTTGGATCTCTCTATCGACGTCTTTTGCTGAACGAGCGTCGGGTTGTTCTGTCTTGCAAGTGAAATGCAGTCCTGGAGAGTCAGTGGCTGTTCTGCAAAAGAGTCGACGCTCAAGATTGTCACCAGGAGGATAATCATCGAACAGAGTCTCCGAATCACGTCACTCCCCTTTTCGTTTCTATTCGCGGGTAACTCTAACCGCGGGAACGCTCTCGTTTGACGACCGTAACTCTTCTTCTCGATTTTCTACTATTTTTGACACCTTCACGACCGGCAAACTTGCGGTCTATTCCACAGTTTCCCCAACGAATAAGGCAACTGTCGCTCCGGGTGCTGCTGGCGCGACCGGCGAATAACTCCTTGGAAGATAACAAACTAGGGGGTGCCGGAAGGTCTGCCGGCGACTCTTCAGATCGCCTGTCGCTTCGTGGCGCAGAGCATCACTGAAAGATGATTCATTTGGTTGCGGTCGTCACGAAAGTCCCGATGCAGATGGGGTCTTATTCTCTCAAAAGCAGGGCCATCGAGAGTCAGTAGCGGGGTCATCACAATGTTCTCCCATCCCCATCTCTCAAAGGCCTCTCTGTACTGAAACGGTCTCACCCGGTTCGGGATGCCTCTGAATCGGAACAGGTCGTACACCTTTTGACCATATCTATAGATGTTGTTTGGATCTCTCTCACGTATCCACCTGGAATGAGTCATCATGCCTATTTCTGTGACAATTACTGCTCCGCTTCTGGCCACCAGACTCAATTGCCGTACGGTGCTCTCGACGTCGTCAAAATGCTCAAACGATGCCTGGCTGAAGATGAGGTCGATTCTCTCCTTTCCAAATGCGGAAACCGCGTCGAAATCGTCCCGGCAGACGTAATTCAGCCTGTCACTGCTTCCTTTCCGTGTCATTTCAAGTTGTCCCCGAAGAGAATCGAGATCCGCAGCGATATCCGCGCACTTCAGGCGTTCGAAAAAGTACTCGTAGAAGCCACCGGGAACGTCCTCAACCAGATTGTTGACGTCGATGGCGCTGTAGCGGCCGACGCCTTTTGCCAGGAGATACAGACCGACACCGAGATCGGAACCGGGCCCCAGCTCCAGAACACTCTTACCGACAAAAAAATCGTTTCTGCCGGTGTAGCCCTTCAGAAAAGAAAGCCACTTCTCGACCACTCCGAGGTCATATTCGGCACATCTGCGGTACTCACTGATGGAAAACGGCTTGGGAGACGAATACCCTTTGAGCGTACTCCTGGCTTTTGAGAGAAACAGGAATCCCAGTCCTGCCACATGGTAGAACAGATTTTGAAGTCTCGTGTGTAGCTTCCGTTCTAGGCCGGCCATTTGAAGACGTGCCTCCCGGTGGTCTCCACAATCGTTTTCGAGCGAGCAAGGTCAGGGCTACAAGGCCAGGGCCGAATTACTCGGAAGAATTACTCAGAAATAGAAGAGGTATTTTATCTTGAACACGCTGGTTCTGTCACTGACGTGCAATCTCTGCGGAAGCAGACTCCCGCCGCCGTCGTATTCGTCGCTCCTGTCGCGGACCTCGTTGATCGCAAAGTAAATCCAGCTCTTGGGGCGGAAATTGTACGAGAAGAGCAGCCCGCCGACCGCCTGCTCTATCTTCTCGGTAGATCGTACGTACACGTTGTCGAGGTACACGCGGACGTTCAAGTTGTTCACCGGCGTCAGGGAGAAGAAGGGACGAGTGTTGACCGTGACGTCCTCGATTCGGTTCTCCGGAGTCCATTCGGCAAAAACGTTCAGATCCGTGCCCACCTCGAGCATGTCCAGCGCCCGCCAATCGATTTCACTCTCCGACCAGAAGTAGGGAGCCAGGTAGTCACGCGCGAAGTTGTAGGTCTTTGAGTAGCCGCCGGACAGTGACGCGTCCCACTTGGGAGAGATGTTGTACCACGAAGAGAGATTCAGGTCGTAGGAAGTGAACTCCTTTTCCAGATCTTTCGAACGCCCCGTCGAAAGACTCAGTTCGTATCCCCAGTCGTTGCGGAACTGCATGTTGAACCCCAGGAGGGCGATTCTATCGGTGAAGGCGTCGGCCTTCTCGTATTGCAGAATCCCGCCCACGTAGACGAGAGCTTGTTGGACACAGCCCTCATCGAAGTACCAGCGAGGGCCGGCCAATCCTGTGAATTCGGCCGTGCCTTTCCACGGCACGAAGCCCACCTCACTCACGTCGAAATCTTCGCCCACGTACCTGCTTCGCGCGGCTAGCAGCCATTTGTCCTTGGGCACCCTCAATCCTGCAGACGCGGCGAAATCCCCTCGCGATTCCCTGTAAGACCGCGCGACCTGATAGGCAAGCTGCCAATCCGCTCCGCGAAAAGCTCCGTCAACATCGATGACTCCCGTCTTCTCGCTGTCGGTGTTCTTGCCGACGTACAACAAGCCGACGGAGGAATTGTCCAGGATTTGCTTCTTGACTCTCACGGAGCTGAACAGTGCCTGCGGTTCCGTGATGCTCTCTCCGTCTGACTCATAGTCCTTCTCGTCCGTCACTGCCAAGAAACCGCCGTATTCCCATTCGCCGGCGCGTCCGAATGCCTTGGTCCCCAGCAGCAGAGGCACTTCGCTACCGTCCGGAAGCTTCTTCCCGATTCTCCTGGAATAGAAAAGCTCGAGCGGCTCGTAGAAACCGGAGTTATTCTCGCGGCCGGACGGCATGAAGACTTCATTTCCTTCGGTGAAAAAGGGACGCCTTTCGTCGAAATACGACTCGTAACGGGAGATATTGAAGGCGTAGGGGTCCGCCTCAATCTGCGCGAAGTCGGGATTGCCGGTCAACTGGAACGTCAACCGTTGCGACGGATTGTAGAAAATGTCGACGCCCGCATTCGGGCTGAGCTTGTACCTGGAGTCGTGCAGGTACTCAGCTTTCAAGATGCCCACGGGATAGATTTCCAGGTTCAGGCCTCTCACGGAGGGACGGAAATCTTCAAGAACCAGCCGGCCGAATTTCGAGATTCTCTGGCCCTCGTTCTCTTCGTACGGACACCAGTAGATGTCTTCTTTCGTTGTCGGAATCCAGCGATCGAAATCGAGACCCCACGCCTCGAGGCCTTCTCGATACTGAATCGAACGATAAGGGATCTCCATTTCGATGACGAATCCCCAGTCGTAGATTCTGGCGGCCGAGAACCAGACGCCGTCCCAGTTGTAGTCGCGGTTGCGGGCGTCGTCCAGCAGTCTGCAATCCGCTCGCACGCCGGCGGCAGAAACGGCGAACTTGTACGCCGTGCGCCTGTCTCCGAAGGTATCGATCATGAGAGAGACGACGTCACCCTCGAAGTCATCGAGCGTGCCCTTGCTGCGCTGAATGTTCTTTCTTTCATCCTGGCAGATCATGAGGCAATAAAGCGCATCATCCGTGGTGAGAACTTTCGCAGTGGTTTTTCGGGAAGGCTCCTTACCATGGAAAGGCTCGAACTCTACAAAGTCGGAGGTCGAATCGGTCTGGCTCCAGAGGGGATCGATAACTCCGTCAACGGCCGGGCCGGACTGAACCTTCCTCAGCACCAGTGCCCTTTGTGAATCCGCCCGAACCTCCGACGGCCCCACGGTGAGTAGCACACATATTACCGCAAGGAAGATAATCTTGTTTCTCATCTTCGTGCTCGGCGAGTCCCTGAATCGAGGGACTCTAAAGACATGTCATCGGCGCCCGTCACTCGGGCCCGATACGCGACATACAGTACGCAGAATCGGGGAATATGTTGCACTCAAAGACGAACGAGAGGCGCGACCGCCTTCGCGCGGGCCTGCGGCCTTGCTGTTCGACTGCGTTCCGGCTATCTCCAGGTGCGCTCAACCTTCCTGATGAGGAAGAACGTGCCGAGGCCGAGGCATAACATGGCCACAAAGAAGAGCGGATATGCAATCTTCCACGACCGTTCCAGGCCGATCATGGCCGAGAATTCCGACATGCCCCCAACGCCGGCAAAAAAGCTCGGAATAGCAACGGCGATGACAATGGCATTGAGGTTCTTCATCATGACGTTCAGGTTGTTGCTGATTATCGAAGCGCGAGCATCCATGAGGCTGGAGATGACCTGGGAGTAAATCTGGGCCATTTCGTAGGACTGGGCGTTTTCTATGGCTATGTCGTCGAGGAATTCCGCGTGAGTCGTCGAGAGCCCAAGCTTGCTCGCGCTTGTTTTGAGCCGTTCGATGACGCGGCCGTTCGAGCTGATTCCCTCCAGGTAAAATACGAGGCTCTTCTCCAACGTGAACATGTTGAGCAACTGCCGGTTATTTATGGAGGAGTTTATCTGCTCTTCGAGTTCGTCGCTGCACATACTGATGGCCTTGATGTGCCCCTGAAAATGGGCCGTGGACATGTATAGGAGTTTAAGAACCACGTCTTGAATGGAATCGACCTTGGCGAATTGTCGACCGTAAAACAGCGGAATGTCCTCCGCGAGCAAAATAATGAGTCGGTTGGAGAACATGAAAAGACCGATGGACTCGACGTTGAAGAGAAAGCTGTCCTTCCCGGTGTAGCGCTTCGGCTGCTTTATGATCAGCGCCAAGTGGTCGGGCTCCATTTCCATTCGCGCAAGCTCGTTGGAGTCCAGGGAAGAGTGCAGCGTGTGTTCATCGATATTGAGACTCTCGATGAGGTATTTCCGTTCAGTCTCGTCGGGGTTGACGTACACGTAGATTGGACATTCTTTGTCCGAACTCTCCACGATTTTGCCCCCGCAGAAAGTGAATTCCTTCACCATGTTCGTTTACCTCCTCGCGTCTCAACGAAATGAGCCATTCTAATTCGCTGCGATCAGCCAGCATAGCATCAAGTCATGTTGGAAGCAATCTCAAGCCGGGAGAGTCTTACAGCGCCGCAGGAATAGGCCGGCGAGACCGCTCACTGTTTCGGCGCCGCCTGCCAAACCACTCCGCCGCGGCCCCCACCCCCAGCGTCGCGAAGATTATCATCAATGGGTACAGCTCGAGACTGTACCTCCCCCGTACGGCGAAGTTCATGTAGAAAAGCGTCTGCCAGATGAAGACACAACAGATCAGCAAGCGCGCGCTGTCACGAGGCAATCTAAGAGATACTGCGAGCCCGAGCAGGAAAAGCGGCAGCAAGAACGACATGAGGAGGATGATTGCGAGTCCCTCGCGAAAGTTGTAGCTCATTATGTTTGGGCTCGTCCACCACAGAAAGAGAATCCTGGTGAGGCTGCGCTGCACGGTTTCAACGGGATTGCGGAGCATGTAAGCAAGACCCTGGCGAAGCAATTTGCGATCGAAGCTCGCCTCATTCATGGTCGCGAGTTCGCCACGGTCAATCAGGTGTGCTTGGACGGCGGCATCCACGCAAAGCACATTGTAGCTCGAGTTGGCGTAGGCGTTGTGTGAGCCCGCCAGGTTGAAACCGAGATTGGTGGCGACCGGGACCAAACCGCGGAGAACAAGCGCGTTGCGTATGGTCCACGGTGAAAGGACCAGTGCGGCGACAAGCAATATCTGCCCGGTGATGGAAAAAGCCCGCGCCCAACTGATGCGCGCCCTGCGCAGGCCGAAGGGCAGAAGGACGATTGATCCAAGAAAATAGGGCAACGAGTAGCCCAAGAGTCCGTAGACGGCCCCGGCGCGAGCCGCGCGCCAGAAACCGGGGCGCCGTGCGACACCGTCAAGTAGTAAGAGCAACCCCGGAATCACTGCCGCATGGAAGCAAGCGGGAGTAAGCCTTATCGAGTAGATCATCAGGGGCGGCCAAAGAGCGACAGCGTAGCCGGAGAACCAGGCCAGATCTCCTCTAATGAACCTGGCCGCAAGTCGTCGGGTCCAGACGGCACAGAGAGCAAAGAAAACCCCCTGCACGGATTGAACCAGTCCAATCCAGTGAGCCGGTAGTACGGTCTTGGAAAAGACCAGGAAATATGAGTAGAACGGAGGAAAGAAGGCATGACGAGGAATCTCCGTTCCGTAGAAGTTGAATACGAAACCTCTGCCGGCAAGAACGTTCTGCGCCACCACTGCCCACTCCAATCCCGAGCCATGCTCACCCCTGAGTAACTGGGTCACCCCCAGGTGCACAAGATATGCGAACAGAAACAGACTCAGTTCGAGTGTGGCCATGCGAGGCAGGCGGCGCGGTGCGGCCTGGTTCGAGAGGGTGAGTACTAGGCTTTCAGCGGGCATATGCTCCAACCGCGTGATAGAACCGGGTCTACAGAATCAGACGAGTTCGCGACCTCTTTCTAGAAGCGGACCTTCTCCGGAGGCCTTCGATCAGGGACATAGACGTGAGGGACTTTCCCTTCGTTCCACTCTTCTGAGGAATAGAGATTGCAGAAGCACGTCCCGTATTCCTTGACGTCCGCCTCTCGGTAGGCGCACGGGCAGATTATGTCCCTGTCGGATTCGCGATCGCCTGACGCCAGCCTGCAGGGACAGCTCATGTAACCGTACCGCTCTTTGTTGGCAACGAGCGCCTCAATGACCTCGGAGGCCTTCGTCTTGTCTTTGTTGAAATAGTATCCCTTTGGTTCCTGCAGTTTTCTCAGGGCTTCGTAAAGTTTCTCGATGTCGCTCATGTCCAACCACCTCGGTCTCAGACTGACGTACGTCTCCAACGTCCGTCAGTCTGCGGTTCGTCTCAAACCTAGATTGACGTCATGTTATTCCCAAAGCATTCCTGATCTCATCTTCCTTGTAGCCCACGATTACCTTGTCTCCGATTATGATGGTGGGAAATGAGTACTGGGGATTCAGTCTCTTGACCTCCGCAAGTGCTGCCTCCCGCTCCTTGCCCGTAAGCAAATCCACGTCCGTGGCCTCATATTTCACCTTGCACTCGTCAAGAAACTTCTTCGTAGCCTTGCAGTAACCGCACGTACTGAGGGTGTACATTCTTACTGGTCTCTGCTCCATGGCGCCCCTCCTCTTGGATTCACAGACATCGATCGCACAATGTCTGCTCACAGAGTTTGGTCGTGAACTCCAAATGCGCGAGCTCTGGCCGGATTATTAGTGACGGCAATTGTCACACGTGACGCCGGCCAAGACAAGCGGATTGTCAGGGCATCCTGCGACGACCGCCACCCGAGCGATTCCTCCGGCCTGCAGTGAGTCGCGAGGGCCTTCTTGTCACTCTCACGTGTTTCTTGACAACCTCAAGCCGGGAGTGGTAGTTTTGGTTCTTTCAGGCGGCTTCTCTGCAATTCATGGAGGAACGCGTGCAAGCGATTGTGTGCATCAAACAAGTTCCAGAGATCCCAAACGTGGGCATCGACCCCCGCACGAATACTCTCATCAGGGAGGGAATCCCCAGCATCATCAACCCGTTCGACATGTACGCGATTGAAGAGGCTCTCCTGATGAAGGACAAGTTTGGCGGCAAGGTCAGCGTGATAACCATGGGACCTCCCCAGGCAGTGGAGGCTCTGCGAGAGGCCCTTGCCATGGGCGCGGACGAAGCGTTTCTTCTGAGCGACAAGGGATTCGCGGGCTCAGACACGTGGGCCACGTCGTACGCGCTCTCGAAGGCCGTAGAGAAGATCGGTGAGTACGACATCATCTTCTGCGGCAAGCAGGCCATCGACGGGGACACCGCCCAGGTCGGCCCTGGCGTCGCAAGGCGTCTCGGCATTCCTCAGCTCACTTACGTGTGCAAGATCAGGGAGATCGACCTGGCGGCAAAGAGAATTGTCGTCGAAAGGATGCTCGAGGCCGGAAAAGAAGTCGTCGAGTCGAAGCTCCCCGCCCTCGTCACGGTGGTCAAGGACATAAATCAACCGCGCTTCAGAACGCTCATAGGAATCAGGAAGGCCACTCAGGCGCAGATTCCGGTGCTGAAGCCGGCGGACATCAACTGCGAAGACGCCAAGATAGGCCTGTTGGGTTCGGCTACCGAGGTCGTGAAAATTTTCACCCCGGAGCCTCGGAAGGGCGGACAAGTCCTCGAGGGCGAGCCTGAGGAGACCTGCGAGATTCTTGTTCAGAAGCTGATGGACGCAAAGTTTCTGTAGTAGAGACGAAGGGAGTTTCGTGGCAAATCTTAGGGTCAACGAAGAAACCTGCACGGGGTGCGGTGCTTGCGTCGAGAGCTGCCCCTTCGGCGCATTGATTCTCGAGGGTGAGTTTGTGCGCATCGCAGACAACTGCAACGATTGCGGCGCGTGCGTGAGCTCGTGTCCCAGCGAAGCTCTCATTCTCGAAAGGCCCAAGCAGGCGCCTGCGGTTGACTTGTCTCAGTACAAGGACGTGTGGATCGTCGTGGAATATGAGAACAAGCGCGTCTCGCACGTGGCACTTGAGCTTCTCGGCAAGGGCAGGGAGCTTGCGGATGGACTGGGTTCCAGACTCTGCGGCGTCATATTGGGCGAATCGATCTCAGAGCTTTCACAGGAGATCTTTGCTCACGGCGCGGACGTCGCGTACGTGGTGGAGAGTCCGTCACTCCGCAAGTATCGAACGGACCCCTACGTCGACGCCGCCGCGTTCTTGATAAGAAAACACAAACCCGAGATAGTGCTGGTAGGAGCCACGACCACCGGCAGGGATTTTGCGGGCGCCCTCGCGACCGAAATCGGCACCGGCCTCACCGCAGACTGCACGGGCCTTGAGATCGAGTCCGAGACGAAGAATCTCCTACAGACGAGGCCTGCCTTCGGCGGCAATATCATGGCACAAATCGTGTGCCGCAGGCACAGACCTCAGATGGCCACTGTCCGTCCCAAGGTGATGGAGCTTCCGCGGCGAGTAGACGGAAGGAAAGGCGACGTCGTCGCAGAGAAGATTGACTTCGACGAGGAGAAGTTTCTTACCAGGGTGCTTGAATTCATCAAGGAAGAAGGCTCGACCGTGAATCTCGCTGACGCCAACGTGATAGTCTCGGGGGGACGGGGACTCGGAGAGCCGCAGAATTTCAAGGTCGTCGAGGAACTCGCAAGGGTTCTCGGCGGCGCGGTAGGGGCATCTCGGGCCGCCGTGGACGCGGGTTGGATCCCCTATCCCCATCAGGTCGGGCAGACCGGAAAGACCGTGAGACCCAAACTCTACGTGGCTTGCGGCATTTCGGGAGCCATTCAGCATCTCGCCGGCATGCAAACGTCCGACATCATTGTCGCGATAAACAAGGACCCCGATGCTCCCATCTTCAAAGTGGCCACCTTCGGAATTGTGGGAGACCTCTTCAACGTAGTCCCCCTCCTCACAGAAAAGTTCAAGAAGCGCCTCGGAAAATAGAACCCTAGATGTGCTCCATCGCCTGGTCCAGGTCGTAGATCAGGTCTGCGGCGTCTTCCAGACCCACGGAGAGTCTTATGAGGCCCTCGGTGATGCCCACTTCTTCGAGTTCCTGTCTCGAGTAACCCGTGTGCGTCATCGACGCGGGGTGCTGAATCAAGGTTGCAACGTCTCCAAGGCTCACTGCCAGAACGCACAGCCTGACGCCGTTCATGAGTTTGCGCCCGGCGTCCCTCCCTCCCTTCACCTCAAAGGCTATCATGCCGCCCGGACCGCGCATTTGTCTCTTTGCGAGCGCGTGCTGAGGGTGCGAGCTCAACCAGGGAAACCACACTCTCTCCACCTTGGGATGAGAGGACAGGAACTCCGCGACTGCAAGAGCGTTCTCCGAGTGCCTTTCCATACGAATGTGAAGCGTCTTGAGTCCCCTCAGGAGCAACCAGGCGTTGAAAGGACTGATGCATCCGCCCAGGTCTCTCACGAACTCCTTTTTCATTTGCTTGATCTTCTGGGCCGGGCCCACGACGATGCCCGCGACCGTGTCGCCGTGTCCGCCTATGTACTTCGTCGCGCTGTGGACCACAAAGTCGGCGCCGAGCTGAAGCGGGTTTTGGTAGTAAGGAGTGCTGAAGGTGTTGTCCACGGCGAGCGCAATCCCACGCCGTCTCGTGATTGACGCTACTGCGGCTATGTCAATCAGCTTCAAGGTCGGATTGGCCGGGGTCTCTATGAAGACGAGTCTTGTTCTTCCGTCAATTGCCCGCTCGACGTTCTCAGGTACCGAAGCGTCCACTTCGACGACCTCGAGGTTCAGGCGCTCGAAAGTGTTCCTGAAAAGCTGGTGTGTGCCTCCGTACAACGTGTCCGATGCGACGATCCTCTCTCCACTCTTGACGAGACTGACCGCCAGCGAGACTGTCGCGGCCATTCCGGAGGCCGTCGCAGCGGCAGCTTCTCCGCCCTCCAGAAGAGCCATCTGTTTCTCGAGAACTGCCTGCGTGGGATTTCCCAGCCTTGTGTAGTAGTAACCTTCTTGCTCGCCTGCGAATATGGCAGCGCCCTGCTCTGCGCTTTCGAACGCGAACGTCGAGCTCTGAAAGATTGGGGTGGACAGTGGATCGACGTGCACCTGTTTCTCGGTCTTCTCGTGTCCTTCCCTACCGTGCACCGCCAGCGTTGCGAATCTCAGTTTTCGGTCTTTCATGGCGTTCTTGCTCCTCCCGAACGGGCTTAAAGCCCACCGATGCCCAAACAGACAACTTTCCCACAAATCCGCACGTCATGTCAATTGCATTGAGAATCGCACCGGCACGCCGTTCGTGGCTCGCCGTTCGTCACGTCTTGACCGTCAGACCCTCGCGTGATATTGTGCCAGCACGATGAGTTCGAACCTCTCCTCGACCACACCCGGGTGCACGGACCGGCTCGACTACTACGCCGACGGATACCGCCACCAGCGACTCTACGTGGCTCTCCTGATCTTGTTGGCGCTTTTCCTGAGGCTCTATCGCCTGTCCAGCCAGAGTATCTGGGTGGACGAGATGCTCACGCTGTTCTGGAGTGGCTTCAGTGCGCCGTTCATTCCGGCGGACGTATTCACGAATCTGCACAGCCCGCTTCATTCGCTGGTCATGTTTCTCTGGACGAGACTGGCCGGGGAAAGCGAGTTTGCGCTGAGATTTCCTTCGGTCGTCTTCAGCGTCCTCTCCTTGTTCGCGATCTACAGGCTCATTCTCAGGCTCTCCGGCCCTCGAACGGCCGCGGTCGCTCTCGCGGTGATGGCGCTCTCTCCTTTTCACGTCTGGTATGCCCAGGAGGCCCGCAACTACAGCATGTTGCTCTTCTTCTCGGCCCTGTCCTTTGAGAGTTTCTTGAACCTTCTCTCCGAGCCCGATAGAAAGAGCTTCGGGAAGTACGTGCTCTTCACTTTCGCAGCCTTTCTGTCCAACATGAGCGCGGTCTTCGTAGTGGCCGTGCAGGACGTGTTCTTCTTGATCTCACGCCGAAAGCTCTCGTTCCGAAGCCTCGTCTTTGCGCACGTAATCTTGGCGTTCCTCCTTCTTCCCTGGCTTGGCGAGATGCTTCACAGGGTCGAATTCCTCCGACTCGCTAGGACTGCGCCATACGTGGGCACCGAATTCCTGCGGGGCCAGACCACGTTCACACCGTTTGCCGTTCCCTACACCTTCTTCGTCTTCTCTCTCGGCTATTCCTTCGGGCCCAGCCTCGCAGAGCTTCACGAGTCGGCACGCCTCGCGAGCTTCGCTCACTACGGTCCTGTTCTTATCCCCGCAGCCATTGCCTTCTCGCTCGCCGTACTGCTGGGAATCATCTCCTTGAGAAACAGGACGAAGCTTCTTTCGTTACTCCTTGTGTGGATAGCACTTCCACTAGTCGTCGTTTCCTTTTTTGCGATCAAGAACTTCAAGCCCTTCAATCCCAGATACTTAATGGTGAGTTACCCGGCGTTCGTCTTGCTTCTCGCGGAAGGCCTGCGGCTCGGGGGAGCCAGAGCCGTTGGTCCTGGCGCGAGTGAGCCGGAGGGAACCGTCAGGCGGCGGGGCATGGTATCTTTCCTGGGGACCGCGATGCGACTGGCCCTTTGCGCCCTCGTTCTCGGGACAATGCTTCTTTCCTTGTGGAACTACTACCGGGTGCCGCGCTACGGAAAGGACGACTTCAGGGCCGCGTCCAGGACTCTTGAGGCGGAGTTCGCGCCGGGCGATATGGTGTTCACGGAGGGAACGTACGAACCTTTGCTCTATTATCTTCGACACGGCCACTCGGGCCAGGGCGGAGCACCAATCACGTTTTTGCCTCTCTATCCGGAAATGGTCGGGAACGATGCCAGGGTGCGTGACTATGTTCTGGAGAAGGCCCGAGAAGCAAACCGTGTCTGGCTCGTGACATCCAGGCTTTGGAATTTGGATCCGGAAAGAAAAGTGCCCGCACTGTTCCAACAGATGTTTCTCGCCGAAAGGGAGTTTCACTTTCAGGGCGTGGACGTCGTCCTCTACTCCAAGAGATGAGAAAGGGCGACCCGGGTGCGGACCAGTGAGCGGAGGTTCGTTTGAAGCTTGTGATAATACATGCAAGGGCCTTCGAATACGAAGCCTTGATCAGGGCTGAAGTGAGGGACGATCTTCCCGATCTTGAGATAGTGGCCGCAAGAGACAAGAACGACCTTCCCTCCTCGATCGAAGACGCGGAGGCAATACTCGCGTGGCGCATTCCAAAAGACATCATAAGGAGGGCCACCGGCCTGAAGTGGCTTGCCTCGACCGGAGCCGGAGTCGATCATCTGCTCTTGCCCGAGTTGCCCCTCGACGTCCAGATTACCAAGGCACCTCCCATCTTCGCGGAAGCGATATCTGAATACGTGATGGGCTACACGCTGTACGTGTCGCTCGGTATGGAGAAGATTCTCTTCAACGCGCGCAACAGAGTGTGGTCCGTGCCGGAGCATTTCAGGCTTTCCGGAAAGCTCATGGGGATTCTTGGGATGGGCACGATAGGAACCCACGTCGCAAGGGCGGCGAAACTTTTCGGAATGAACGTCTGGGGAGTGAGGAGGACTGCTGAACGGGCCGGTGCGACGCCGGCACAGGGGACCCAGGCAGCCTCAGGGGGAGCCGACAGGATCCTTGGCAGAGACGAACTCGAAAGTTTCCTGCCTCACCTGGATTTTCTGGTCCTCACTCTCCCCCTCACCGAGGAGACAAGGGGAATGATAGGAAAAGACGAGATTTCCTTGCTCAAGCCCACGTGTTGGATAATCAACGTCTCCAGGGGTCGAATAGTCGACGAAGACGACCTCGCTCGGGTGCTCGGCGAGGGAAAACTGGGAGGGTACGTCTCCGATGTTTTCGCCTCCGAACCTCTTCCTGAAGACAGCCCGCTGTGGAGACTCCCCAACGTGATTATCACGCCGCACTATGCCGCGTTGACACAGCCGGAAGAATTCGTGCCCCATTTCGCGGACAACCTGAAAAGATTCGCGAGGGGCGAGGCCCTTCTGTTCCGGATTGACAGGGAAAAAGGCTACTAGCCCCTGACGGTCTTGGCAAGGTTTCGCAACGACCTATCGTAGGTTCTCTCCGCTGCCGTCGGAAAGAGACAGCCCGGCGCCTCGTCACTCTTTCTGTGGTACGCTATGCACTCGCAACAATTTCCTTTTCTCGCGCAGGGTTCGTACGTGCACGTACAGTTCTTCAGGTTATTCTTCTGCGACGGGCAATCAACCATCATTACCTCTCTTGGACCACAACGTCGGAATCGGTTACGGAGAAGAGGGAAAGTAGAACAACGTCATGTTGATTCCGACCGTGTCCGTAATCAGAAGAATCGGCGTTAACACCGGCTCTTCGCCCACAAGCTCGCCGTAGATGCCCACCGGCTCGATCGGCGGTCCTTCGTCCGGATCAAGTTTGTGATTGTGATTCGTGTCCATGTAGCACATCACATAGTAACAGCCAAAGAACAACGGTGAACTGGTGTAGGCTCCAAACCCCAAGGGCAAAACCTGCACGTCAACCGGTTCCCCGGCGCCCCCCTGGGTCGGATCATCCGCAAAGAACACAACATAGGTCGTGTCTGATTCCGTCACTTCTCCCTTCGACACCGTACCGGAGATGGTGGAATACTGGAATTGATACTCGAGCTCGAAATTCACTCCGCTCCGAGTGTGGCCGGCAGAGACAGTGATCGGGTCGGGTTGGGCATCATCGTCGGTATCGTACATGCCACACGGTTCGCCGGCGTCAGGCTCCCCGGAGAGATTGAGATCCATGAACGCGCCTACGTAGCAGGTGCCCGGCGGAACGGGGTCGATGGTGTAGCTGCCCGGCCCGTCCATGATGGCAGATGCGACCGGATCCCTAAAACCGAGATCTCTGAATACGACTATGTTCACCGACGTGTATGGAGGCGTCCCGGAGTACTCGATGGTTCCGGAGACAGCGCCGGCGTCCCCTGTAACAAAGCTCCATGCGTACGCCGAAGCAAGATGATTCCCCGTCACGTCAGTTGCACCTGTGTTGACGCCGGCGTAATACGTTGCGTAATTCCCCAGATGACTGGCAGGCGTAAAGACGACCCTCGTGTCGCCGGCCTCCCACACGAAACTCCCGGCCAGGTTTCCACCGCCGGAAGCCCGCTGGACGTAAAAACTGGTTTCAACGGAAGTGCGATTCATCTTCTCACTGAACTCCGCCGTGACCGTGGCCGTAGTGTCCACACCGCGCTCGCCGTCCTCCGGGTCAGTGCTTGCCACGACCGGGGCAGTCGTGTCCAGTTCGCTGCTGCCCTCGAACCCGAGCGTTTGAGTGCCCATGGCATTGCCCGCCAGGTCCTTCACGGCCGTCACAGACAAAACGTAAGAAACGGACGCTTGGGCGGAAGTCTCGATGGACACTGTCTTCTCGTCAGCCAGAAGCACCACGCTCGAAATCGTAACCGGACTGCCACCGCCGGCGGGCGTTATTGAGTAGTGGGACGAGTTCTCTGACGAACTCTCCTCGACCTTCTCGTTGAAGACAACTTCCACGTGGTACACATCAATTCCCGTGGCCGAACTGACAATGGGAGGCGTGGTGTCCACGTCGGGCTCGGATGTGTCCTCTTTTCCACAGCCGGCCCCCACTACGAGAAGGCTCACAAACAGCGCGATCAGAACCCAGGAACTCGCTCTTTCACAATGCATCTTGGACCTCCTTGTTTCTCGACGGTCAAGAAGCCACCGAAGTGTCCGGACGCGATCGTGCCCCGACGGCGTGACTGATAGCACAGTGCCCCGCGCGTGTCAACCGACTGTCGCGCCGGGATCGGCGGAGCCTCCGGATCGTCACACGTCAAGACGACAGCCCGCGGTACTCGTCCGCGATTTGCCGCCGCGACCGCGGGAGCGTCCTTGACGCCCGCTTGTCCTGCATGCTAGCATGCAGGACAAGACGCAAGGGGGCAAGAGCGGACACACGTCTGACGTGCTTTTGTTGACTGAATCGTGGTTCACGTGGGGATTTGCGATGAAAATCTGTTTTCTCGGTGACGCTTCGATGAATCATGTGGCAAGGTGGGTGAACTACTTCGTTGATAGAGGACATGATTGCTTCGTGATCAGCCTGGAAATGGGCCAGAAGTTCAAGTGTCCATTTCATCACGTGCACATGCCTCCGCTTCCCCCCTTCGCCAAGTATCCTCTTTCCGCCCTCCTGGTTTCGAGCCTGGTGCGCAGCTTCGACCCCGACGTGATGAACGCCCTCTTCATACCGAACTACGGTCTTGTTGCGGCCATACTCAACGCCAGGCCGCTCGTCGTAACCACGATGGGTTCGGACGTTCTTGTCGCTCCGAAGAAGAGTCCATTTCATCGCTGGAGGACAAGATACGTGCTCTCCAAGGCCGACCTCGTCACCTCCGACGCGTGGATGATGACGGAGAAGATAATCTCCTTCGGAATCGAGGCCGGAAGAGTGCTCACCGTACCCATGGGTGTCGACAGCACAATATTCAACATGGAGGGAAGGACCCCGCACTCCATGAAGGAACCCCTGATCGTGAGCACGAGGCAGCTCGGACCGCTTTACAACGTCTCACAGCTCGTCGACGCCATCCCAGAGATCCTGAGAGCGGTCCCGGGGGCCAGATTCGTAATCGCCGGCACCGGCTCGGAGCAGCAGAAGCTGGTCGAGGCGACGAAGCGTTACGCCATATCGGCATCCGTGAGCTTCCCGGGATGGCTGGACCCTCTTCAACTCTCGTCTCTTCTCAAAGAGGCCACGATCTACGTCTCGACCTCGACGTCAGACAGCACGTCCGTTTCTCTTCTCGAGGCCATGGCCTGCGGCACGTTCCCCGTCGTGAGTAATATTGCAGGAAACAGGGAGTGGATTGAGAATGGAATAAACGGGCTTCTCTTCGGGCTAGGAGGCCCTTCCCCGCTTGGCAAGGCAATCGTAGGTGCATTGTCTAACGAGCAACTCATCGCTTCTGCCACGGGAAAGAACAAGGAGATCATCGAGAAAAAGGCAATCTGGACCGACAACATGTCGGTCGTGGAGGGCGCGCTTGCAGTGCTCGGCAAGTGAGCAGGACCGGCAGAAGCAGGAGAGCAAGTACGAGGATCGGCGCAGGCTCTGATTGCGGTTCTAGAAGATCGCTGCGACCGCCGAGGCAACAAGACTCGCAACACCCGACGGAAAAATCCCAATCACAATTGTGCCAAGAACACAGATCGTAAGGGCCACGATTGTCGCCCGCGACGAGGAGACTTCTATTCCCTCGGATTCTTCCTTCTTGTACATGAGGAACACCACTCTCATGTAGATGTATACCGACACCAGACTATTCAAGACGCCGATGACGGCCAGGCTCGCGTACCCGGCCCCAACAGCGGCGCTGAATACGTAGAACTTGCCGAAGAAGCCCGCCGTAGGAGGGATCCCCGCGAGGGAGATCATGAAGACCGCCATGGCCACGGACAGGAAAGGATGACGTTTGGCGATACCCGAGAAAGACGATATCTCGACGGCCTCGACCTCGGCCCGTGTCAATAGGGTCACCACTCCAAACGCCCCGATCGTCATGAACGTGTAGGCAAGGACGTAGAAAAGGACGCCGGAGTAACCCGCCTCGGTCCCGGCAGTGAGAGCCACGAGGACATATCCGGCGTGGGCGATGCTGGAGTATGCGAGCATGCGCTTGATGTTCGTCTGCACCACGGCGACGACGTTCCCCAGGGTCATCGTGCACACCGCCGCCACCCAGAGAATCCTGGAGAGGTCGAGCTGGATTACGGGCACGCTGACGGCAAAGATCCTGATGAATGCCGCCAGAGCCGCCGCCTTCGAAATCACCGACATGTAGCCGGTTATCGACGTCGGCGCACCCTCGTAAACGTCGGGAATCCACATGTGGAATGGGACGGAGCCGACTTTGAAAAGGAGCCCCACCAGCAGCATGGCGCAGGCAGCGAGCACCAGCGGGCTCGGCAACCGCGAACCCGAGGAAAGCATAAATTGTAGGTTCGTGTACAGCGTGCTCCCGGTGGCGCCGTAGCAGAGCGCAATTCCGTAGAGGAAGAAACCGGAAGCAAAGGCTCCGAGGACAAAGTATTTCACGGCCGCCTCGACGGAGATACTTCTTTCCCTGAAGAATCCGCTCAGCACGCATAGACAAAGCGAGAAGATCTCAAGACCCAGGAAGAGGACCACCAGATCCCCTGCCGACGCCATCAGCATCGCTCCTGAGGTCGCGAACAGCATGAGTGAGTAGTACTCTCCTCGCTGGATGTTCTCCCTTCTTGCGTACGAGGACGAAATTAGCAGCACAAGTGCAGTCCCCAACAGAAACAGAAGCCAGAAAAACGAGGAGAACCTATCAAGGCTGATTGCGCCTCCGAAACCGTCGATTTTCCTGCCCCACAACAATGCGATCGAGATTGCTGCGACCACGACGCCGAGCAACGAAACGTACACCAGGATCCACTTCCTCCTCACCGGCAACAACATGTCTGCCAGAAGCACGACGATCGCGGAGCCGACCACAATGGTGAAAGGCAAGGCGGCAGCGAAACCCATGTCGGAAAATCGCAGTACCGAAGTCTCGGAACCTACCATCACATCTCCGGTCTAATTCAATTCCACGACCCGTCTGATCAGCTTCGACGCCGGTGTGACCTTTCGCACCGACTACTTCAACAACCAGAAGGCAAGGACGGCGATCGCACCCAGGGCGACCGACAGAGCGTAACTCTGAAGCGCGCCTGTTCGGACGCGCCTCAACGCTCTGCTTCCGGCTTTTGCCGCGGAGGTCGAGCCGTTCACCGCGCCGCCCGTGACCGGCGAATCAAACGACCTCCAGAGCGTAGACGCAAGCCTCGCCGCCGGCCTCACTAAAACAGCACCATGAATCTCGTCGACGTTCGTGGTCTCCCTGACCCTGAAGACGGCCAGCACGATGGCAAGCCCTACCGCCACTTCCGCCGCGGCTATCGTCATCACAAAAAGCGCAATTATCTGTCCGTCCATGTTGCCGATCGCCCGCGAGAAAGCCACGAAGGCCAGGTTGGCCGCGTTCAGCATGAGCTCCACGGACATCAGGACCACGAGCAGGCTCCTTCTGAGAAGAACTCCACTCACTCCGATGACAAAGAGCATGGCACTGACTGCAAGATAGTGACTGAGTGTCACCGGCATCGCCCCTCCTTCCTACGTTTCTTTCTTCTTCACGACGACGACGGCACCTACGACGGCGACGAGAAGAAGAACGGAGGCGACTTCGAATTGGAACAGGTAGCGTGCGAAAAGCTCCCTGCCGACGGCCTGCACCGTGCCGAAGGTCAGGCTCGGCTGCGTCATCCACGCCTCCTTCTTGACCCACATCGCGCCGGCAACGGCTATGATGAGAGTCTGGATTAGAAGCACTACCATCAGGACAACCGCCGCGAGCCTGTGCGCCAAAGACGAATGGAAAACCGTCACTTCTTTCTTCACGTTGAGCAGCATGACGACAAACAAGAACAGCACCACTATTGCTCCGGCATACACGATCACCTGCAAGGCCGCCACGAACTGTGCGCTCAGGAGAAGAAACAGAAGCGCGAGCGACAACAGACAGACGACCAGGAACAGAACGCTGTGCACCGGGTTTTTTCTCGATACGACCAGTGTCGCAGAGCTAACCGCAACCAGAGCACCCACAAAAAAGAGCAGGTTGGTCAACTAGACCCCCCCTTCTGCGAACCCTTAGTATTGCGAGAACGGTTTCCATCTTCAGTCCACCAGAGCGAGGACAACGCCCGTTGCGACGATGTTCGCGACGGAAAGCGGCAGGAGCACCTTCCAACTGAACTTCATCAACTGGTCGTATCTGAATCTGGGCAGCGTTGCTCTCACCCAGACAAACAGAAACAACAAGACAAAGACTTTCACCAGAAACCAGACCACGGGGGGCAGGAAGGGTCCCTGCCAACCGCCGAGGTACAGTGTCGTGACCATGGCCGAGGCCGTGATCATGTTTCCGTATTCTCCGAGGAAGAACATTGCGAATTTCGTGCTGCCGTATTCAGTGTGGAACCCGCCTACGAGCTCGTTCTCGGCCTCGAGCAGGTCGAAGGGAAGCCTGTTCACCTCGGCAAACGAGGCCACAAGGAAGACCAAGAAGCCCATTGGTTGCAGGACCAGGAACCACAAGTGCGCTTGACCGTCCACCAGATCCGAGAGACTCATTGAGCGCGTGATCATGACGACGCCTATTACGGAAAAGGCGAGGCAGAGCTCGTAGCTCACCATCTGTGCCGCCGAACGAAGTCCTCCCATTAGCGGGTACTTGCTGTTAGAAGCCCAGGCCCCGAATATGATGCCGTAGACTCCCAGCGAAGAGATGGCAAACACGTAAAGAACCCCGATGTTCACGTCCGCAACGGAGAGAGATATCTTGCGGCCGAACAGATGTATCTCGTTGCCAAACGGGATAACGGCAAACGTGGCAAACGCCGCGGCCAGCGACAGAACGTGGGCGAGAATGTATATGGGGCGGTCCGCCTGTGACGGAACAATGTCCTCTTTGAGCAACAGCTTTATCCCGTCCGCGATGGGCTCCAGAATGCCCGCGGGATCCACCCTGGTCGGTCCCACGCGCACCCGTGTGCGGGCCACAACCTTCCTCTCCAAAAGAGTGAGATAAGCCACCGTGAGCAGCAGCGCCACGAAAACCACGACGGACTTGATTAACGCAAGCAACACGTACTCAAGCACTGACTTTCTTCAACCTCACTCTGGTGACGGGTTCTCCGGTTCCAGTGAGTTCGAGCGCGCTTTCGGACAATTCAGTTCCCTGCACGTCTCTCAATCCTCCCAGTCAAACACGCCCTTCTTCCACAGGTAGACATATCCGATGAAGAGAATAAGCATGAAAAGACCCATTTCTGCCAGGCCGACGAAACGCATCCTTCGGTACACCACGGCCCACGGATAGAGGAAGGCCGCCTCGATGTCGAAAATCAGAAACACCATCGCGATCAGATAGAACCGCACGGGGATGGGCTTCCTTGCGTCGCCACTCGGGACGATTCCACATTCGTAAGGTGAAAGCTTGGCCGAGGTGGGTTTCTTGCGGCCGAGAAAGTGGGAGAGAGCCAGCACCGCCAGTGCCGCGGACGCCGTGAGTGTTATCCAGATGAGAACGGGAACGTATTTCAAGAGCATGAAGCAGAGCCTTCGGAAAGAACCCTCGCAAGACCGGGACAGACTCAACAAACCGGAGAGAAGTGTCGGCTCTGAATGCTAGAGCAACGGATGTGGGGTGTCAAGCGGTCATAGTTGATCCGGACGGTATCGGTACATGATCGGCACACAAACGGCAAGCTAGTCGCCGGATTCCTCCCCTTCGGCGCCGCTGGCTCTGACCTTTATCGAACCATCCGTCGTGGAAACAGAGACGGTGCCGCCACCACGTCCGAGTCTTGCGGATACCTTTCGCTCCGTCATCGCGCTGAGTTCGGCAGGAACAGCGATAGAAATGTGTCCGTCCGTGGTCGAGGCCTCAAGGTCGGCCGACAGGGAGGGAGGAACGCCCAACGTTATCGACCCGCAGACGGACGAGAGCACCCATTGTCGTGACACCGCGCTGCCCTCGGCGGCCTCAACGCGGATCCCTCCGTCAACCGACTTGACGCTCAAGCCCGAGAGTATCCCTCGGACCCTGATGCCACCGTCCGTCGTATTGACGCTCACGTCTCCGCTGACGTCCTTGATCGAGCAGCCGCCGTCTACGGTCCGGCACTCGATTGCACCCTCCACACCTTGGGCGTCGATCGATCCGTCCACGGTGGAGAGTTTGTGCGCACCCTTGATCTCGCTCACGCGCACGTCGCCGTCGACCGTAGAAACAGCGAGGGCACACTCTCTGGGAACGGACAGCTCGATGTCGACCTTCCAGTCCGACCCGAGGCGCCACAACTCCGAGAGTTCCGTGTGTCTCTTCCTTTCCACTCTGATGGAGAGCGAATTGTCCTCGTGGGATATTATGACGTCTATTTCTTTCATCAACTTGAGAGCATCCTTCTCGTTTTCCGCCCTCACGCTGACCACGCCTGTGACGGAGACTTCATTCTTGTCCCACGCGTTCACGTGAACAAAACCGTCGAGATTTTTCACGGTGACGCGCGCGGGAGTCCTTATGGCGTACGACTTCTCGAACTCATTCTTGTACCGGTTCCAGTCGTGGCGTGCTCCACCAACGCAACAGCACGAAGAAAACAGAAGCGCAAAGCACAGAACTCCAAACAGAAGCACTCTCGTCTTCATGAGAACCTCCTGCAAAAATCACACCGTCCTAAAGTCAGGTCGTCTTGGGTCGTCGCATGCAAGGCGTCACCCTCCGCAAAACGGACACAATCGCGGTGTCACCGAGCGGAGGGCGGCCTAGCGGTTAATACGTCGGATTCCCCTCGGAAGTTTCGACTAAAGCGGAATGTTCCCGTGCTTCTTCGGAGGCAGGCTCTGCCTCTTGTTCTGGAGCATCTCGAGGGCGCTTATGAGCCGCGGCCTCGTCTCCTGGGGCTCTATGACGTCGTCCAAGTATCCGAGTTCCGCTGCTATGTATGGGTTCGCGAACTTCTCGTTGTACTCCTCGACGAATTTCGCTCTGGCGGCCTCCGGGTCCTTGGCCTCCGCGATCTCTCTCCGATACATGATGTTGACGGCGCCCTCGGCGCCCATGACAGCGAGTTGAGCAGTGGGCCAGGCCACGTTGTAGTCGCCGCGCACGTGCTTGCTGGACATGACGTCGTATGCGCCGCCGTAAGCCTTCCTGGTAATCACTGTCAGCTTCGGGACCGTGGCTTCACAGTACGCGTACAGCAACTTGGCGCCGTGCTTGATGATCCCGCCGTACTCCTGTTCGGTACCGGGAAGAAAGCCGGGCACGTCCTCAAAAGTCACGACGGGGACGTTGAAGGCATCGCAAAATCTCACAAATCTCGCCGCCTTGATTGACGACTTTATGTCCAGAACGCCGGCCAGCACCTTCGGCTGGTTGGCCACGATCCCGACGGATCTCCCGTCGAGGCGCGCAAAACCGACCGTGATGTTCTCCGCGTAGTCCTTCTGGACCTCGAAATACTCTCCGTCGTCCACCACCCTCTTTATGATCTCTTTGATGTCGTAGGGCTTGCTCGGATCGTCGGGGACAATCTCGGCCAGCTCCGGGTCCATCCTGTTGGGGTCGTCGGTGCACGCCGTCCTGGGGGGATCTTCCATGTTGTTCTGCGGCACGTAGCTCAGAAGCTTCCTGATGTGCTGTATGCCGTCGCGACAGTCTTCTGCCGCAAAATGCGCAACCCCGCTCTTCGTGCTGTGCGTTATCGCTCCGCCCAATTGTTCAAACGTGACGTTCTCGTTCGTCACGCTTTTTATCACGTCGGGGCCGGTCACAAACATGTGGCTCGTGCCCTTCACCATTACGATGAAATCCGTGATTGCGGGCGAATACACTGCCCCTCCGGCACAGGGGCCGAAGACTGCAGAAATCTGAGGCACGACACCGGAGGCGAGAGTGTTCCTAAGAAAGATCTCCGCGTAGCCCCCGAGGCTCGATACGCCTTCTTGTATTCTGGCTCCGCCGGAGTCGTTCAGTCCCACTATCGGCGCACCGTTCATCAATGCCAGATCCATGATGTTGCATATCTTCTTTGCGTTTTCCTCGCTGAGCGTGCCTCCGAAGACCGTGAAGTCCTGGGCAAAGACGTACGTCAGCCTGCCGTCGATGCGGCCGTGGCCCGCGACTACCCCGTCTCCGGTTATCCTCTTCGAATACATCCCGAAGTCGCGACACCTGTGCGTGACAAACACACCCAACTCCTGAAACGTGCCTCTGTCCAGCAGGAGCTCGATTGACTCTCTGGCCGTAAGCCTTCCGGAAGCGTGAATCTTCTGAATTCTCTCGGCCCCCCCACCGAGCAGGGCCTTCTTCTTGCGACTTCTGAGCTCCCTGATCCGAGCTTCGTTTCCCATTTTCCTACCTCCTGGTACAAAGCGCAAAACCCGTGGGCTGGGGGGCCCGAGGCGAGATCGCCTGGGCGTGAGAGTTGAGCCAACCGCACTCGTCGTGCGCGCCAATCGCGACCGGCACCGGCACCCAAAGCTAACGCCGGCGCGCGGCCCGGTCAAGCACGGAATGTGGGCGGGAGTGGCGCGCCTCGGTTACGCGCCGCCTCCAGTCCGCCTTGAAAAGACAGACACCGAGTGCTATATTTGGGTGTGGAAAACGCCTGATCTCCAAGATGCTCGTTCTCACGGGTGTCTGAAGTCGTGTGTCACGCCGCTCGCGGCGCGGTCAGAAAGGGAGCGCGTCAAGGATGAATCTTGGAAGAATAGTGGCCTTGCTCTTGGTGGTGTTCTGTCTTCTGGTGCTGGTGGGATACTTGGTGCATCTCCACCCCGGCATAGGGTTGCGATAAGATCGTGAGTTCAACCACCCGCGCACAGTAGGGGCAGGAGAAACCTGTTGCTCAAACGAGTTCTCATTGCCAATCGTGGAGAGATCGCTGTCAGGATCATCAGAGCCCTGAAGGAGACGGGTATTACCGCCATAGCGGTCTACTCAGACGCTGACAGAGAGTCTCTGCACGTGAGACTGGCCGACGAAGCTTACCGAATCGGACCTCCGCCCAGTGAAGAAAGTTACCTGAGAATAGACACCATCGTCTCGACGGCCAAGAAAGTCAAGGCCGACGCGATTCATCCCGGCTACGGCTTCCTGGCGGAGAACGAGGATTTTGCCGCAGAATGTGAGGCGAGGCGGGTGATTTTCATAGGCCCTCCGAGCAGCGCCATCAAGGCGATGGGAAACAAGCTGGTCGCCCGAAAAACTGCCGTCGCCGCCAAAGTGCCGATCATTCCGGGCACCACCACCGCCACGAGAGATTTGAAGCAGGCCAAAGCTGCGGCCAAAAAGCTGGGCTATCCGATCATGGTCAAGGCTGCGGCAGGTGGAGGTGGAAAGGGACTCCGGGTCGTGAGAAGCGATGAAGAGCTTGAGAGCTCAATCCGACTCACCCGGGGCGAGGCCAAGGCGGCCTTCGGGAACGACGAGCTCTACATCGAAAGATATATCCCCAGACCCAGACACATCGAGATGCAGATACTGGCCGACAAGCACGGCAACTGCGTCTATCTCGGAGAAAGAGAATGCTCCATTCAGAGGAGACATCAGAAAGTAATCGAGGAGACGCCTTCGGTCGTAGTGACTCCCGCGATGAGAAAGCAGATGGGCGAGGCCGCCCTAAGAATCGCAAAAGCGGTGGGCTACACAAACGCCGGCACGGTCGAGTTCATTGTTGACGAGAAGCGCGATTTCTATTTCCTGGAGATGAACACGCGACTCCAGGTGGAACACCCCGTGACCGAACTCGTGACGGGCATAGACATAGTGAAAGAGCAACTGCGCATCGCCGCGGGAGAGAAGCTGTCCTTCGAGCAAGACCAGATCTCCCCGCGCGGCCATGCGATCGAGTGCCGCATTTACGCCGAGGACCCGTACAACTCGTTTCTTCCCTCCGCAGGAAGAATCCGACGGCTCAGGCTTCCGGAAGGTCCGGGAATCAGGAACGACACGGGGATCTTCCAGGGATACGAGGTCAGCGTCTATTACGATCCGCTCCTGGCGAAACTTGTCGTCTGGGCAAACACCAGGAATGAGGCCATGGAGCGCGCCCGGCGAGCCCTGCGCGAGTATTTGATCGACGGGGTGGCGACGACTATCCCCTTCCACAAGTGGATAATGGAACAGGAGGAGTTTGAGAAAGGAAACATACACGCCGACTTCATAGACGCGAACTTTACTGGAGCTACCCCGATGGAGGACGAAGAACTCCTCAGGGCCGCCCTCATTTCTGCGACGCTTGACGTCTTCGAGAAGGGGAAAAAAGTCTACGTGCCTCCGACAAGCGAAGGAAAGGCGCGAGGTGGCGCCTGGAAGCTCTACGGAAAGCTGAGAGGACCTCATGAAGTATATCGCCTCGGTAGATAAGAGACGGTACGAACTGGACGTGGAGCTTCAGAACGGAAGACACGTGGTGAGGCTCGGAGGAAAGAAATACGAGGTCGATCTACGAAGGATCCCCGGCAGTCCGGTCTTCTCGATGCTGATAGCAGGCAAGTCCTACGAGGTTGACGTGAGACGCGAGGCCGAATGGTTGAATGTTTCCGTCCAGGGCGAGTTGTATCGCATCTCCGTCAAGGAAGAGCTGTGGGCCACGGCCGCCGCCACGACGGCAACGAGCGCCGAGAGCGGCGTCTATCACCTCAAGACGCCCATGCCCGGACTCGTCGTGGACATCAGAACCAGAGTCGGAGATAAGGTACAACGGGGGCAGGCCCTCATGGTGATAGAGGCCATGAAAATGCAGAACGAGCTCTACGCCCAGGCGGGCGGAACAGTGAAGGAAATCCGTGTGAAGGAGCAAGACGCGGTAGACCCTACCAGGATATTGATGGTCATAGAATCGTAATCTCTCGCGTGGCCGTGAGGCGGGTACAGGCGCGATGCATCCGGCACGGCCGCTCGGCGGGCGCGAGCGTAGTTTCGGGACGAGGATCTCCAGTAAGAGCACGAGTCTTCCATGGCTGAGAACAAACAGGAAAAGCTCCGAGCCGAACTTGAGAAATGGAAACAGGCGCTACCTCCACCGAACAAGCCCGGCGAGAAAATACTTCACTTCGAAACGCAGAGCGGAATTCCCTTCCGAGAACTCTACACTCCTCTCGACACGCCGTCTTTCGATTATCAAGAGAAACTCGGCTTCCCAGGCGAGTCGCCCTTCACCAGAGGAATCCAACCCACCATGTACAGGGGGAAACTCTGGACGATGCGGCAGTACGCCGGTTTCGGCTCCGCAGAAGATACAAACCGCAGGTTTCACTATCTCTTGAATGCCGGGCAGACGGGCCTGAGTGTCGCCTTCGACTTGCCTACGCAGATGGGCTACGATTCCGACCACGAGCTTTCCCAAGGGGAGGTGGGCAGAGTCGGAGTCGCCATAGATTCCGTGGACGACATGGAGACTCTCTTCCGGGGAATACCGCTGGACAAGGTGAGCACGTCCATGACCATAAACGCCACGGCCATGGTCCTGCTTGCCATGTACATCGCAATCGCCGAACGCGCCGGAATCAAGGGTGAGTCGCTGACCGGAACCATCCAGAACGACATTCTCAAGGAGTACGTGGCCCGCGGAACCTACATATTCCCTCCGCGCGAGTCGATGAGACTCACCACCGACATCTTCGCCTATTGCAGAGACCGGCTTCCGTCCTGGAACCCGATAAGCGTGAGCGGCTACCACATCAGAGAAGCGGGCTCGACGGCCGTGCAGGAAGTGGCCTTCACTTTCGCCAACGCCGTGGCGTACGTGGAGGCGGCAATAGATGCCGGACTTGGGGTAGACGAGTTTGCGCCGCGGATTTCCTTCTTCTTCAATTCGCACAGCAATTTCTTCGAGGAAACGGCCAAGTTCAGGGCAGCAAGAAGGCTCTGGGCAAAGATCATGAGACACAAGTTTGGTGCGAAAGCGCCTGCCTCGATGCGGCTCCGTTTTCACACTCAGACCGCGGGCTCGACGCTCACTGCGCAGCAACCCGAGAACAACGTGGTCAGAGTGGCACTTCAGGCTCTCGCCGCCGTCCTGGGGGGAACACAGTCTCTCCACACCAATTCCTTTGACGAGGCCCTCAATCTCCCCTCCGAGACCTCGGTTCGGACGGCGCTGCGTACCCAGCAGTTGATCGCAGAAGAGACGGGTGTGGCCGACGTGGTCGATCCGCTGGGAGGTTCCTATTTCGTCGAATGGCTCACGGACAGGATTGAGGAGAAGGTCGAGGAATACATCAAGAAGATAGAGAACATGGGTGGGGCCGTCGCGGCGATAGAACGAGGTTACATGCAGCAGGAGATACACGAAAGTGCTTACAAGTATCAGAAAATGGTTGAAGAAGACCGCGTAACTATCGTGGGATTAAACAAATACAGAACCGATGAAGACCCGGGTCCGTCGAGCTTTTCTCACGATCCCGAGATAGAACGGCGGCAGCACGAGCGGCTTCGCACTGCCAGGGCGTCTCGCGGTGAGGAATGGAAGTCTTCTCTCACCGCTCTCAGGAGGGCCGCGGAAGGAAAAGAAAACCTCTTTCCCTACATCCTCTCTGCCGTGAAGGCCAAGGCCACTCTGGGAGAGACGTGTGATGTATTGAGAGAGGCGTGGGGCGAGTACAAGAGGAAACAGTAACAGCAGAACAAGGAGGTGGCCTTGAGAGAAAAACGTACCAGAGCTTCGGCGAGAACGAAACCGACTAACCCCTCGCCGGCAAAGGCGCCCGCTCGGAATGCGATCCCGTCTGCGCCTCCGTTCTCGACCGGAATCGAACACATCGGAATCGCCGTGAAGGACATCGACAAGGCCGCGGCTTCGATGCGCACGATTCTCGGCGCCAGGGTCCTCGAGACGATAGTGTCCCAGGAACGCGGCCTCAAGCTCGCCTTTCTTGACGTGTCGGGCACCAGGGTGGAGCTGTTGGAGCCCCTCACAAAAGAAGGAACCGTGGCGAAATTCCTGGAGACCAAGGGTGAGGGGTTTCATCACATCGCGTTCAAAGTCCGTGACATTCAGAAAACGCTCTCTCTTCTGAGGCAGGCAGGGGTCAAGCTGGTCGAGCCGGCGCCGCAAAAAGGCGCGCACGGGAACCTGTTGGCCTTCATCCATCCTTCGTCCGCGTGCGGCGTGCTGGTTGAGCTTTGCGAGAGGAAATGAGACGAATCTCCGGACGTTGATAGGCCGCGTGATTCTGAGGGCGCCCTAGTACCTCTCGAACAGCTTTCCCCACTCCGTCTTCATGAACTCCGCCACGCGTTTCTTGCCAACGCACGGATACCAGTAGACGTCGTGGTACAGCCTGGAGGCCAGGAAGGACCAGGGCACAATCGGACTCCTCAGCAGGCATTTCTCAAACGGCTTTAGAGGACCGTGGTAAATCATTTTCTGGCCGCGACTTGCGAACGTCTCCTCGTTTGCCTTGAAGTGGAAATTGACGCCACTCACGTCTTCTCCGACTATCTCGATCTTGCTGACGTCGCCGCAGCCAAGCCCTTTCTCGTGAGCCAGGCGGATGAACTTGAGCGAGAGGGGGTCAAAGCCCATCATCTTTGCCGCCACCGCATCAATGGCCACCGAGTCTCCACTCGCAAGGATGTAGTTCTTGACGTGAGGCCGCATCGCCCTCGGTCCCGGGCCGTCACCGGCCACGGTTCCGTCCATCACGGCAAAGACTCCCTTGTGGATTTCCTTCTGAATGACGAGGAGATCCACCAGCGTCTCGTGAATCACCCCGTGGGTCCAATGTCGCCGCTCTTGTAGAAGTCCTCCGAACGCGTTCTTCATGGCCCCCGTCATCGTCGTAAAAACGTGAGTCTTCATCGTGGGAAGGTGGATGATGCTCTGCCCGATGAGCGGCTCGGGAATGTAGATCCCGTCCGGAAAGACCTTGTCGAGTGCGAGCATCGGCTCCTTGGGCTCGTAACGGACCCACTGCACGGCAGGCTCGTTCAGGAAAATCGGCTCCAGACCGTATTTCCTGAGAATGGGCTCGAGCTTGTTGTTGACCTGTCCGGGGTGAGGGTCCACCACGACGGTGCTGTTGTGCACGGGTATGAGTTTCTTCGTGTCGTAGCCGTCGGAGACCAGTTTCTTGATGACTCCCTCTAGTTGCCAGGGGCTCGTGGAGCAGCCTGGAAAATAGTGGTGCCAGGAGATGTTTATCTTGAGACACACCTGTGCCTCGGTAGAGACGAAGTCCCGGTAGTGCGCAAGGTCCAGGAGCTTCCCGAAATCGTCCACCACTGTCTCGGGTTTCGTCTTCAAGACTGCCACAACCGAACGGTTCACTTGACTCTCCTTCCCCTTCCGCAGACTACCCCTTGAAAAGCGCCGGAGGGCGTCTTTGTGGCCATCAATCGCCGGCCGGCCTCGCAGAGCCCTACTTACCTGGCGAAACGCACGCTACACGATTTCTCTCAAAACAGACGCTGCAATGACCATCTTCTGCACTTCCGAGGTGCCTTCGTAGATCTGCGTGATTTTGGCGTCCCTGTAGTTCCGCTCGACTGAATACTCCCTCGTGTAGCCGTAGCCGCCGTGAATCTGTATGGCATCGGAAGCGCATTTCGTGGCCAGCTCCGAGGCAAAGAGCTTGGCCATGGCGGCCTCCTTCGAGAAGTACTTCTGTGTGTCTTTCGCAACGGCCGCCTTATACACGAGCAGCCTCGCCGCCTCAATGTTTACGGCCATCTCGGCGATCATCCACTGGATGGCCTGGAATTCCGCGATGGCCTTCCCGAATTGCTGGCGCTGCTTCGAGTATCTGACGGCAGTCTCGAAAGCCGCCTCGGCAATGCCGAGTGCCTGCGCCGCCACCCCGATCCGACCTCCGTCCAAGGCCTTCAGGGCGACCTTGAAACCCTCGTTCACGTTCCCGAGAACGTTCTCTTTCGGGACTCTCAAATCCGTCATGACGAGTTCGGCGGTGCTTGACGCCCTTATTCCGAGTTTGTGCTCGAGCGAGCCCACCTTGAACCCGTTCCATCCCTTTTCCACTATGAAGGCGGTGATTCCCTTCACTCCCTTGGACTTGTCCGTCGCGGCGAGAAGAATCACGAAGTCGGCCATGTTTCCGCTCGTGACGAATATCTTCGTGCCGTTTATGACGTAGCTGTCCCCGTCAAGGATTGCCGTCGTCTGCTGGTTGCCGGCGTCGCTTCCTGCGTTGGGTTCCGTGAGAGAGAAGGCACCCAGCTTCTGGCCCTGCGCCAGCGGAGTGAGATATTTTTTCTTGTGCTCGTCCGTTCCAAACTCATGAATCGGACAGCAGACGAGCGAGTTGTTGACCGACATTATGATGGCCGTCGATGCACATTTCTTTGCGATTTCGACGAGCGCAAGCACGTAGCTGAGTGTGTCGTATCCCGCCCCACCGTACTGGGTCGGAACGGTCATGCCCATGAACCCCAACTGACCAAGCTTCTTCACAATCTCGGCGGGAAACTTCTCCTCCTCGTCCAACTGCGCTGCCACAGGTCCTATTTCCTTCTGGGCGAAGTCTCTGGCGGCGTCCTGAATCATTTTCTGTTCGTCAGTCAACTCAAACTTCATGTTTTCCTCCCTCTAGACAGACGCAGTCCCACACGGGAAGCGTTCGCACATGAACAAGTGGCTGCCCGCGCCTACTTGTAATCGTAGAATCCCTTGCCTGCCTTTCTCCCGAGGTAGCCCGCGGCGACCATCTTACGGAGCAGAGGACAAGGTCTGTACTTGGAATCGGAGAATCCCGTGAAGAGGACCTCCATGATGTTGAGACAAATATCCAGGCCGATGAGATCGGCCAACTGAAGCGGCCCCATGGGATGGTTCATGCCGAGCTTCATGACCGTGTCTATGGCCTCCTTTGTCGCGACTCCCTCCATGAGGGCGTAGACGGCCTCGTTGATCATCGGCATCAGAACACGGTTCGAGATGAATCCCGGAAAATCGTTCACTTCAACCGGGGTCTTGCCTATCTTCGTGCCGAGCTCGAAGATGGTCTTGAACGTTTCGTCACTCGTGGCTATGCCCCTTATTATCTCGACGAGCTGCATCATGGGCACGGGGTTCATGAAGTGCATGCCTATGAACCTGTCCGCCCTCTTGGTGACCGCGGCTATCTGCGTGATTGAGATGGATGAAGTGTTGCTCGCAAGGATTGTCTCGGCCGGACACATCGAGTCGAGCTTCTTGAAAAGGCCCGTCTTGGTGTCCGCATCCTCGACTATGGCCTCCACTATCAACTGCGACTTGCAGGCGTCGGCGAGATCAAGGCTGCCCTTGATTCTGCTCAACGTGGCGTCCTTCACTTCCTGAGTGATCTTCTGCTTTTCAAGCATGCGGCCGAGGTTCTTTTCTATGGTGCCTCTGGCCCTGTCGATAAACTCCTGCTTGACATCAACGATGGTGACGGGGAATCCGTTCTGAGCAAAGACGTGGGCGATCCCGTTCCCCATGGTTCCCGCCCCGATGACGCTGATAGTTTCGATCTTCATGACATCACCTCATTTCGACGCTGAGGGCGACGGCGTTGCCGCCTCCCAGACAGAGTGTTGCTAGGCCGGCCTTGGCCTGCCTCTCCTTCATGGCATACAGCAAAGTCGTGAGAATCCTGGCGCCGCTGGCGCCGATCGGATGGCCGAGGGCAACCGAGCCACCGCGGACGTTGACGCGACTCCAGTCCCAACCGAGTCCCTTGCCGTCTGCCAGCGCCTGCGCGCTGAAGGCTTCGTTTGCCTCGATGAGGTCGAAATAATCCATCTTCTTCCCCAGCTTCTGGAGCAGGGCCTTGACGGCGAGGATGGGTGACTCAAAGAGATCGGCCGGCGGCGTTCCGGCCGTGGTGTAGCCGGTGATCGTTGCGAGAGGCGTCACTCCGAGCTTCGTTGCGGCGTCCGACGACATCACGACCACCGCTGCGGCGCCGTCGTTCGTCGAGGGAGCATTACCGGCGGTTATGGTCCCGTCCTTTGAGAACACCGGACGCAGCTTGGAAAGCGACTCGACGGAGCAGTCGGCTCTCGGCCCCTCGTCCGTAGTAAAGAAAATGGGGTCGCCCTTCTTCTGCGGAATCTCGAAGGCCACGATTTCCTGAGCGAACTTCCCTTCCTTCATGGCGCGCACGGCCTTCGCGTGGCTTTCCGCTGCGTAGCGGTCCTGGTCTTCCCGAGTGATGCCGAACTTCTTCGCAGTCCCTTCGGCAAGAATCCCCATGTGACAGTTCCCGTAGGGATCCCAGAGTCCATCGGAAACCATCGAGTCAAGGAGCTGCCCGTGTCCCAGTTTGTATCCGGTCCTCGCCTGGGCAAGAAGATAGGGACAATTGCTCATGCTTTCCATGCCGCCGGCCACGGCCACTTCAATGTCACCGGCCTTGATTGCCTGGGCAGCGAAAACGACGGCCTTCAAACTGGACGCACAGACTTTGTTGATCGTGACGGCGCCGACAGTGTCGGGAATGCCTGCCGCCAGGGCAGCCTGTCTTGCTGGCGCTTGGCCGACGCCGGCCTGCACCACGTTACCCATCAGCACTTCATCCACATCGGAACTCTTGATGCCGGCCCTCTTGACGGCCTCCTTGATCGCGACTGCTCCGAGTTTTGGAGCAGAAAAACCCGAGAGGCTTCCGAGAAAACGGCCGATAGCGGTGCGAGCTGCGCTAGCAATGACGACTTCTGTAGCCATGCCATTCACTCCTTGTCTGAGGTTTCTATCGCAGAAGTTCCCTCGCGATGATAAGTCTTTGAATCTCCGACGTTCCCTCCCCTATCTCGGTCAGTTTTGCATCTCTGAAGTATCGTTCAACCGGATAATCCTTCATGTAACCGTAACCACCGTGTATCTGAATGGCCTTTGTCGTCGCCCGCATTGCAGTTTCCGCGGCAAAGAGTTTACACATGGCGGACTGGGAAGTGACCTTGGCCCCCTTGTCTTTCTGCCTGGCCGCGTAGTACACGAGATGCCTGGACGCGGCAATCTCGGTGGCCATGTCTGCGAGCATCCACTGAATCGCCTGAAACTCACAGATCGGTTGTCCGAATTGTTTGCGCTCCTTCGAGTACTTGACGCTCGCGTCGAGCGCACCCTGGGCGATACCGAGGGCGAGCGCACCGATACTTATTCTCCCGCCGTCCAGCGCGTTCATGAAAATCGAGAAGCCCTGGCCTTCCTTGCCCAGCAGATTCTCGCGGGGAATGCGACAGTCTCTGAACACAAGCTCACAAGTATCGGAACCCCGCAACCCAAGCTTGTTTTCTTTGGTGCCCGCCGAAAATCCCGGCGTGCCCTTCTCCACGATGAATGCGCTTATCCCCTTCGTACCCTTGCCCTTCTCCGTCAACGCGGTGGCAACACAGATCTCCGCTACGCTGGCGCTTGTTATGAAGATCTTTGTGCCGTTGATAACGTAGCTGTCCCCGTCCCTCACGGCCGTAGTCTCGGTGCCGGCGGCATCCGAACCTGCGTTTGGCTCCGTGAGCCCAAACGCGCCTATCTTCTCGCCGCTGGCGAGGGGCACCAGGTACTTCTTCTTCTGATCCTCGGTGCCAAAAGCGTAGATGGGATAGCAGCCAAGCGAGACATGCGCGGCAAGCGTGATGCCGGTAGAACCGCAAACCCTCGATAACTCCTCAACGGCTATTGCGTAGGAAACGGTGTCAAGGCCGGCGCCACCGTACTCCGCAGGAAAGCAAATCCCCATGAGCCCCATCTCGCCCATCTTCTTGATGGTATCCCAGGGGAACTCGCACGTCTCGTCGATCTCTTTTGCCTTGGGCTCGACAACCTCCAGAGCGAACTTTCTGACTGTCTTCCTGACCATTTCCTGTTCGGGCGTGAGCTCCATCGTCTTCTCCTTCAACGAAATGTGACGCCAAGGCCGACCGCGACACCCACAAAATCAAAACCTTTCTTCGGGACGGCGACACTCTGTTCTTCATCCGCGGACGCGAGTGCACCGATGCCCCCAAACGAACCCTCTATGAAAGCGGAAAAGGGCGACTTTCCGAATCCCACCTTGCTCCCGACGGACACCGAGTAGCAAACGCGAACGGCCGACTCGGACTTCCGCCGGCTCGTGCTCTTGCCCTCGTATTCCACCGAGGTGAGAGTAGGTCCCACGCCCAGACCAAGGTATGGAGAAAGGGTGTTCTCCCGTCCTGCGGGAAAGATTCTCGCAAACAGTTTGACGCCCGCGTTCGACAGCCTCTTCTCAACGCTCTCAAGACTGTCGCTGTAACCCGGCACCGACCCTTGGTAAGAATCGGCGTTGTCAGCGTAATCCACCGAGACGCCCATCGCCCAAGAATCACCGCCTATGCCGAGCGCAGCCGAAGGGGACTTTGTGTCAAAAAACCAGGGAGTCTCCTCTGCCTCACTCACAAAGAGATAACCCAAGGAAGCGTCCAGGCTGAGCAACAGGCGGGCGTACGCGAAAGTGGGCGCGCACAAGAGCAAGACGAGCGCGACGAGAGACGCGGCCGCGAAGACGCCCGTGTAATGACCCTGAATTCCTCTGTAGGCGCGACTCAACTCTCGACTCCCGCTGTTCAAGAAAACACGGCCGCACACCGGACGTTATACGGCCTCGCCATCATACGTTTGCTCTGGACGAGCCTTCGAACCACTCTTTCAGGTAGCCCGTGATTTCCGTCGTCCGAGAACCAGGGCCAAAAATCCGCGCAACTCCGATCTTCTGCAACTTGTCGACGTCGCCCTGCGGAACAATGCCGCCACCCACGATAAGTACGTCGTCCACGCCCTTCGCCCTGAGAAGCTCAAGCACTCTCGGGAAGAGGGTCATGTGAGCCCCCGAAAGGATGCTCAATCCTATGACGTCCACGTCCTCCTGTATGGCGGCCGCCACAATCATCTCCGGCGTTTGGTGCAGGCCCGTGTAGATCACTTCCATGCCTGCATCGCGCAAGGCGCTTGCGACAACCTTCGCTCCCCTGTCGTGACCGTCCAAGCCGGGCTTGGCAACAAGCACCCTCACTTTTCTCTGCATACTGTTCCTCCGGCTCTCGCGCCACGCGAAGCTCTTCGAATAACGCGAAGTCGCTCGAAATCAGAAAATCGGGATCTCCTTGTATTCTCCAAAAACCGACTTGAGCACGTCTGTCATCTCACCGAGCGTAGCGTAGGCACGCGAGGCCTCGAGAATGGGCGGCATGAGATTGTCGGTGCCCTGCGCGGCCCTCTTCAAGGCTTCCAGGCGGCGTCTCACAAGCTCGGAATCTCTTCTCGCCCTCAACGCCTTCACCCTGGCAACTTGAACTCGCTCCACCTCCTGGTCGATCGTGAGAAGGGGGATTTCGATTTTCTCGTTCTCGACGACGTACTCGTTCACCCCGACGATTATCCTTTTCTTGCCTTCGATCTCTTTCTGGTATCTGTAGGCGGCGTCGGAGATCTCTTTCTGGAAAAAGCCCTTCTCGATCGCCCTGACGACTCCGCCGAGACGTTCAATCTTGTCGAAGTACTCGTAGGCCCTTTTCTCAAGTCTGTTCGTCGCGGCTTCGACGTAGTAAGAACCTGCGAGAGGATCGACGGTGTCCGGGACGCCGGTCTCGAAGGCGATGACTTGCTGCGTTCTCAAGGCCACCTGCACGGCCTTTTCTGAAGGAAGCGCGAGGGTTTCGTCCATCGAATTAGTGTGGAGTGACTGGGTGCCTCCCAGCACCGCCGCGAGCGCCTCGTAGGCCGTTCTCACGATGTTGTTCTCGGGCTGCTGAGCCGTCAGGGAACAACCGGCGGTCTGCGTGTGAAATCTCAAGAGCAACGACTCTTTCTTCTTTGCACCGTATTTCTCTTTCATCTCGCGTGCCCAGATTCGGCGCGCCGCACGGTACTTGGCGATCTCCTCGAAGAAATCTATGTGAGAATTGAAGAAAAAGGAAAGCCTCGGCGCGAAGCGATCGACGTCGAGACCTGCCTTGATACCCGCTTCCACGTAGCCAAATCCGTCAGCCAGCGTGAACGCCAACTCCTGGGCGGCGGTTGAGCCCGCTTCTCTGATGTGATACCCGCTGATGCTTATCGTGTTCCATTTAGGAACGTGATCGGAACAGAAAGCCATGATGTCCGTAATGATTCGCATCGAGGGATCCGGCGGGAATATCCAGCTCTTCTGAGCGATGTATTCTTTGAGAATGTCGTTCTGGATCGTGCCCGAAATCCTGTCGGGACTCACTCCCTGCTTCTCAGCCACGCAGATGTAGAACGCAAGGAGAATGGCGGCAGGGGCATTGATCGTCATGGAAGTGCTGACCCTGTCCAGCGGAATCCCGTCAAACAGGACCTCCATGTCTTCGAGGGAATCGATTGCAACTCCGCAGCGTCCCACTTCGCCCGCCGCCTTCGGGTGATCGGAGTCGTAGCCCATTATGGTGGGCATGTGGAAGGCGACGCTCAAGCCCGTCTGGCCCCGGTCAAGAAGGAAGTGATATCTCCGGTTCGAATCCATGGCAGTTCCGAACCCCGAGAACTGCCGCATCGTCCAGAGCCTTCCCCTGTACATGTTGTCTCTGACTCCCCTCGTAAAAGGATACTCACCGGGGAAACCGAGATCCTTCAGGTACTCCATGTCCGGTATATCATCCGGGGAATAGAGTATCTCCACCGGCTCACCGGATATGCTCTGGAAAAGAGCGTCCCTTTGCGGAGAAGACTTCTCGTATTTCTCTTTCCACTTCGTCTTTGCTTGTCTCATCGTCTCCATGTCATCCATGGCGACACCCTACCTCACGTCTCGACCGAGACACCACCAGACCGATCCTGTAACACCTCGATTCACGAGTCGCCGGCCGTTTTCAGACTTCTCAGAAGACTCTCGGCCGACCGGTACGGAGTCGACGCGCCGGCAAGCACCTTCGTCGTCTCGTCGTCTATCAACTGCGAAAGCTGATTCTGTTTCCACTCTCTTTCCAGTATGCGCGCGCGCACAACACCCGTTATCTTGGACCGCACACACTCTCTGCGTCTGATTTCAATCTTGCCAGAGGAGACGAGAATCCCCAGACGTTCTTCTATTCTGCGAAAGAGTTCGTCCACGCCTTTCCCGTCCAGTGCGACGGTAGAGACGACAGGGGGCCTCCATCCGTTGTCAGTCTGTTTGAGCTCGAGCGCAGATTCGAGTGCCCTTCTGGCGAGCTCTGCACCTTCTCTGTCGGACTTGTTCATGACAAATATGTCGCCTATCTCCATGAGACCGGCCTTCATGGCCTGGATGCCGTCGCCCGATTCCGGCACCAGTACGACGACCGTGCTGTGCGCAGCTTCCGCCACTTCGAGCTCGCTCTGCCCGACACCGACGGTCTCCACGACTATTCTGTCGGCCCCGAAAGCGTCCAGCACCTCACAGACGTCGAGCGTCTTCCACGCCACGCCGCCGCTACTCCCACGAGAAGCCATGCTGCGTATGAAGACGTCTTCGTCCAGAAACACTCTACTCATCCGAACTCTGTCCCCGAGAAGCGCACCACCGGAGAAGGGACTCGTCGGGTCCACGGCGACAATACTCACTTTCAGTGAGGACTCCCGCATTTGAAGGGCGAGTTGCTCTACGAGAGTGCTTTTCCCCGCACCCGGGGGTCCGGTTATGCCGATACGCAGGGCTCTGCCGGTCATCGGATAGAGGGCGTCGAGAATTGCGGCCGAGTCGGGATGGTCATTCTCGACCATGGTGATTATCCGAGAAAGCGCGACTCTGTCGCCGTCACGAAAGCTGTTGAGAAGACTCTCGGTCGATCTTGCCACTACGATTATCCCACGAGAGACGTTTCTTCCGGCAGGAAAACCCTCGGGCGATCGAAACCTAGTATTCGATGCCCTCTCTGGCTTCCACTCCCGCCACGTAATGATGTTTAACTTCAAGCATCTCGCTCACTGTGTGAGCGGCGGCTCTGAGCTTCTCGTGAGCGTATCTTCCGGTCAGAATGAGCTCGACATGTGGAGGCCTTTGCTCCAGGAGGTTAAGCACGTGGTCGAGAGGTATCAGCCCGTAGTCCACGGCGACGTTCACCTCATCCAGGATGATCATGTCGTACTCGTCGGACCCCAATGCCTCTCGCGCCTTGTCGAAACCCTTGCGAGCAAGCTCGACGTCCTCGGCGCAGGGATTCCCCTTCTCCACGAAAGAGTCTCTGCCGAATTGGATTATTTCGAATCCGGGAACATGCTTGACCGCGTCGAGCTCCCCGTATCGCCTGCCCTTCATGAACTGTATCATGAGAACCTTGAATCCGTGTCCGGCGGCTCTCAGGCCGCACCCGAGGGCGGCGGTAGTCTTGCCCTTGCCGCTGCCGGTGAAAACCTGCACGGTGCCCTTCTTGAATCTCTTCTGCTTCATACGTCCCGGGCCTGCGAACCTCAAGGCAGAACACGCGATACGCCAAAACGTTTAAGTCTACATCCGGACGGGCGTCAAGTCAAATGGTTTTCGCCTCGATGTCAAGTCAAAGGGAAAGGTAGTTTCTCGCGAGTGCCAGCGGCTGGCCGGCGTCTGACGCCACGGCCATCCTGTGTCCACAATCGACCCTGCGGAGTTGACCCCACAGATGCAGAAATTAGCAGAAAGAACACTTGACAGGACATGCGGCTTACTTAGAATATGTGATGAACTAGGCAGCGGCAGACGAGATATCACGATCTACCTTATTTGTGAGCCCGGGTACGCCCGTGCTAGCCCGCGCTGGGCGCGCCAATAGACACACTGGCCCACTAACACTTCTTGATGCTTTCTAATAAGAGGAAGGTTCCTCTCATGAAGTGCTTATCTGTCAGCCTACGTTTCCCATGTCTCCACTCTCAACCTCATATCGGGAAGGGGATTCCTCTTATGAAACACTCATTCCTCTGGGCGTTGGTTCTTCTTGTGTTGTGGTCTGTGCCTGGCTGCAGCTCGACCGAGAGCAAGCACAGCGCCACGATCGTGATTGCTGAAGGCAACTCGCTGGTCTACAAGAAGGCCGGGCCGAATGAGCCTACAACGTTCTACGGGACCGGGAGCAGGATAGTTGTGGAGTTGATCGGTGACACCTGCTACGTGAACGGTCAGGCTTACCTGCCCCAGCCCGCTGTCCCACCGACGGTATATCCCCTGGAAACCCTGAAGAGTAAGTACGGCAAGGTGCCGTTTGTCCTGGAGTATGTGCGCGGTCACTCCGGTGATGAGACGGAGGTGTGGAACGAGGCTTGTCGTGAGTGGGAGGAGCAACCGCTGTTACTGGCGCGCGAGGTGGTGCGGCGGTATGCATCCGACGTGCGGAGTCATAGCATGACTCCTGAGGCTGCAGCGGATACCGCGGTGGCGACGCTGCGTGCGAGCCCTTTTGTAGTGTCTGCGCACGAGGATGAGCGCTCTCGCCAAGGCAACTTGGTGTGCCGCATGATTTCGGTGCAGTGGGCAGGAGAAAGTGATTGGGAATTGCTCCTGCTTGATCCTCACCCCATTCTGGATTGGCCTCGTCCGAAGCCCATGAAGCTGGAGGAGTTCAAGTCTTTTGTTCACCTCTTGCGCAGCCTGGAGGGCAAGGGCCCCGTCACTATCGAGCTCAAGGGAGGCAACCTGAATTACATCAGCGGCCCCGGTACTCGGGAGAGAATAGAGGAGCAGAGGAGGGGTGAGTGATGAAGGCGTCCAAGCTCTGTCTGGTGGGGCTACTGGCTATGCTTATGATCCCGGCCGTTTTTTCGTCCGTGTGGTCAGACCGCTGCCATAGCACCAACACCGGTGTTCTTGGTTGGTATCCCGTGTTTTGGGATGAGCGGGATTCCTGTGGTTGTACGTACCACGAAATGATAGATAATCTTGTGTACGGGGCTTCAAAGGTGGATGCAAGCGCCAAGTACTATGTCCAATTTGACAAGAACGATCCGCCGGAACCCATCTCTACTCTTTATAGGGAGGCGCCCTCGCATCGGACCGTGTTCGTCGCCAGTCATGGTAACCCCTGGGGATTTGTCGGCGCCTTCTACAATGACTCGACCTCCCGGAATACTGCCTATACCCAGTTGGTTCAAGCCGGTTGGCGTGACAGCATCGAGATCTGGAAGACCAAGCCGCCTCCCGCCTACGGTATCTGGGTCTGGAATGCAGGCATCAGTAACAAGATCGCCGGGCGCATGGATTCGGAGCGCATCATCGGAGGCTTCTACTGCTACTCGATGTCTACGATGTCATCCTGGGGCGTCGCTACGAACGGCCCGGGAACCTTCTTCGGCTTCGCAGACACCGTAGGCTGTGAGAAGTGCGATATCATGGAGACCATCATCGCTAGGATGGGTTGTCTTTCGCCCTGGTACGGTCCTCAGGCTGAAGATGCGGTTCGCTTTATGACGGACGATGTGACCCTGGTGGGCCACAAGCACAACCAGTACAATTGCCGTTGTCGCGGTTGTCGGGGTCACTGCGTCGATAGTACTGAGGTCCAGCCCTTGGGGGGGTGCAACAGGCTCACCTGGACGGCCTATTGTGAATACACTTATTGCATCTACAGGAGCGACCATCCCTGGGGTCCCTACGTGCAGCTCACCGGGAATGCGGAAATCACCACGGAGGACTTGATCCACTTCACATGCATGGACAACACAGTTGAGTATTCGCGCCCATACTGGTACAGGTTCTGGGATGACGTGTATGTCGGCTCTGGGACACCCGAGGGTCTACCGGAGCCGACTCTTCCGAGCAGGCCGACGGGTCTCATCGCAGTTGGGGATACCACGGACTGTGGCGATACTGTCTTCCTCTCGTGGGGGGAGAGCGCGGGAGCAGACTCATACTATGTTTTCCGGTGTGTCAGTGAGACTCTTGACGAGTGCGTTCCAGTGCCTGAGTTTCTTGGATCGACTACATCCCTAAACTACGCTGACACTACGGCGGGCCCGGAGCTTACCTATTCTTACAGTGTGTTGGCTTGGAACGAGACTGGCTCGTCTGAGGAAAGCGCGGCAGTGTCGATACGGAAGCTTGAGAATGTATCGCCCACGGCATCTCTGGTTTGGGTGAACGACGACAATCTGCTGCTGTGTCCGGGCGGGGATGCAGACTCACTTGTTATAGGCGTGATCCTTCTGGATGTTTGTGGGGCATTCGTCGGGGGCGAACCTCCGTCCGAGGTGTACGCCGTGCTTGTTAAGAGTGAGGGGGACGTGCACGTTTGCGGCGGCGACACGCTGAGACCGTCTAGTGCGACTGACGGAACCGGGCATACACAAATTGTGGCTCATCACATTGGTGGATGTGGGACTGTAGGCGTGCGCGTCTACGCGGAGGGCCAGGTGCTTGCTCAACAACCCACGGTTGTCTTGAGGGGTCCCGATCTTAACGCAGACGGTGCCGTTGACCTGCTTGACTGGGTGAGGTGGGTCGCTGGAGGCGAATGCACCGATCTCAACTGGGACGGGATAGAGGGAAACACACTTGATTGGATCATTTTCAATGCGCACTGGCCTCACACAGCTAATCCTACAATTGCAGTCAACGCCCCGAACGGATCTGAGTGGTGGAACGACGGCGATGAGAAGGAGATTACCTGGCAGTTCACTCCAACGCAGATGCGGAATGCGTACAACAAGGTGGATCTGTCCCTTTCCGTTGACGGAGGTGCAACCTACACCCAGCCCATAGACAGCCTCCTGGCAAATGACGGCTCCTGCGTGTGGACGATTCCTCAAGAGCTATCCTCCGGGGAGTGCAAGGTGAGGGCAATAGCGAGAGACGTCCATGGGTGCAGCGTATCGGACGTGAGCGATACATGCTTCGCGATTGCGGCAGTGAAAAGTGGCTTTGTGGCTACGGACACGACTTGGGGCTCACCCGTGAGCGTGGTTGGCGACGTTGTCGTGGTAGAGGGAGCGCGTCTCGACTTAGTTCCTGGCGCCGTTGTGAGATTTGACACTCTGGACGCTCTTCAAGGAGGAGCGGACACAGGGAAATGCGAGCTCATTGTCATGGGTGGCATAGAGGCACAGGGTAGCGAGGCGAAGCGGGGTGGAGCTTTCGTCGCTTTCGGACGCTCCTCAGGCCAGCGATTGGCGTGGGATAAGGCTTACGCCCACTAGTTCGGACAACCTGCTAGACAACTGCGTGATCAAGTACGCCTACACCGGTATCGAGGCTTGCACGACTGCTGTCAGCGTGGATTCATGCACGATTTCTGATTTCTCGAACGACGGGGTAAAGGCAAGCGGTTCAACTGTGACGATAACGGGTAACAGCATATCGCTTGGGAGCACGGGGGTGAGAGGGATCGAGCTTGTGAACACGAGCGGGAGTGCTAGTTACAACGTGATTAGTGGGTCTTCTCAGGGTACTCGTTACGGGGTACAGTGTTCCGGCGCCGGTTCAGTGTCGCTGTCGCACAATGAGTTTGAGGGCATGTACATTGGGATCAAGGGGTACGGGACCTCTCAGTTGGACATCAGCGACAATCTCCTTACGGGCAATGTGTCGCAGGGAGTTGGTGCCGAGGGTAGTTGTGAGATGACCCTGAGGAGGAATCGCATTAGTGACTACGGGTACTTCGGGGTTGCGTTGAAGAACAGCGCTTACGTGAACCTTGGTGCGGAGCCAGACTCCGGTATGAACAGTATTCCGAAGAGGCCTCCTGTGAGCAGTTATTGTGTGCTGAACAAGAGGACGGTCACGGTGATGGCGGAGGCGAACTGGTGGGGTACGGACATGCCTCTTCCGAGCTACTTCTATGGTCCCGTGGATCGGATTCCGTATCTTACGGAGGATCCCCAGTTGGAGTTTGCCATGAGGGCGCCGGAGCAGGTCTTGGTGATTCCGAGGGCAGCTTACGTCGTGCAGAACTATCCCAACCCGATGAATCCTGTGACGACGATTGAGTACGGGGTGCCAGAGGACGGGGCGCGGGTAGCGGTGAAGGTGTTTGACGTTTCGGGGCACCTTGTGAGGGTGCTTGTCGATGGGGTCAAGCCTAAAGGGGTACATGTCGTGAGTTGGGATGGTGAGAGTGAGGCCGGGCGGCGTGTTGCTTCTGGGGTATACGTGTACGAGGCAGTGATAGGTGAGTATCGAGTGAGCAAGAAGATTGTGGTTCTGAAGTAGCCCTTGAGGGGAAGAGGTGAGCCATGAGGTCGAGAATTTTCCTGCTGTTTTTCCTGCTTCTCGCGCTGCCTGTCATGGCCGTGGAGGCGCGGGAGCTTGTTGTTGAGGCGACCGATGTTGTTGCGATTCGTCCTTCGGTTGCTTCTCAGGACATGCGTTTGCTGATCAAGTTCGCATTGCCCGAGGCTCTGTCCCGGAACTCTGTGGATTTTGCCTGTGCGGAGTTTGACGTCGGTTGTAGGGGGGCCAAAGGTGCGGTCTCGCTTGAGGCATTTCAGGTCACGACAGCTTGGGACAAGGCGAGTGTGAGTTGGGCCGGGCCGTGGAAGAAGGTTGGTGGTGACTGGGACGATGACGTATCGGCAGAATGTGTTCTGCCCGTGGGTGACGGGAAGACCGCGTATCTGGACATTACAGATTTTGTGAATGTGTGGTTGGAGGAACCTTCGAAGAACTTCGGGATTCTTGTGAAGGTCTCGGAGCCCCTCTCGGGGAGCTTCTCCCGCGACGAAGCACAGGGAAGACCCAGGCTTAGGATCCTGTACTAAGCCGCCCCACCACCCGGAAGCATCTAGAAGTTAGTGGACCGGTTGTTTGCAAGCTTGCTGCACGAGGAACACTCACCTCCTCAGCAACCCTTTCCCCAGCGAGTGTTCCTTCCAGAGATCCCTGAAGTCCCGGAAGGCCGTCAGCTTTCGCTTTCCGAGAAACGCCATCAGGCACTCAAATGCCACCCATCCGAAGTAAACGACCGTGATTTCTTCCCTGACGCCTGGCATCACGAATTGAACGAACCAAAGCAGGAAGAGACCGACGGCCTCGTGCACCCTGAATTCCATGTTTGCAAGAAGCATGAAGCCGAGGATCGACTGAGCCATCGTGAGCAGGATTTCCGTCCTCTGGTGATGATCGAAGACGATGGTCGAGTACCCACCCGAGCTCACACTGTAGACGATGGGGATCATGGCCACGAGCAGCGTCCACTGGTTTATGTTGGAGGAGACTATGTTCATGAAACCCATGGGAGCTTTTCTGACCGTCTTCGCCCAATAGAACGCGCTCAACTTCTCTGGAAACTCCGACAGGAACGGCGCGACCCATTGCACGAACACAAATTGCGACACGCCTAGACTTACGGCGAGAGCGAGCATGCTGTGCAGGAACGGTCTGGCGACAAGAAGTATGCCTACCCCCCCAACTATGAAGAGCGACGCAATCGCGACGTGCTTCCAGAACGAACTGAGAGACAGAATCTTTCGTGGGATACTCTCGAGGTCTTCAATCTTCTCGGGCTCCTGCGGAGGCACCTTTCTCACGACCGCTAGGTATGCGAGATACATGCAGACAAGAAAGATGCTGTCGATCATGTTCAGCGTGCCCTTGAAATATATGAGCCAGAAGTAGGCCAGAGGAGCCACGAGCCCCATGATTTCGATCGAGTGCTCCTTCTCCAGGACGATTGACTCGAAAAAGCGTGGTTCCGCCGCGGCATTGGGGCTCGAATTCAGGCGATGATATCCTGCCCTTGAGCGGGCGGCCGCACCACCACCGGCTCGCGACGCGACGCCGGAGGACTTGCCGGCGGACAGAATCCTGCGGTTTCTCCCGGCGGCAACGGCGGCAGTGAAATACACCAGCGGCCAACCCAGCCCGACAAGAAGACGGAGGGAACCGGTAAAGTTGGCCGTGATGAGAGGGACGTTTCTCTCCCAGGCAATCACTGCCTCGACCGCAAACTCTGGGAGTGTCTGGAGCCAAGCCAGGATCGCAAGCGCCAGTCCCTGCGAGACAAGAAACTGTGCGCTCTCGGCGGCCCACGCAAGCACGAAAGACGCAAGGACTACACCGGGAAACGTCCAGAGTGCATGGACAGCGTTTGCGGCGGACTTGCTAGAAGACGTTTCTGAGAACAAGCGAGACTCCTTGATTCAAGCGCGGCCCCGTGACACAATCGCGGCCTGTTGACGCGATCCCAGTCTTGTGACCTAACCGTGACTCTCTGATTCAAGCGCCCAGATCAGTCCTCATTCTGAGCAATGACATGACGTCACCTCTTGTGAGAATGCCGACCAGTCTCCCACCGACCACGACCGGCAGTTTGCCCAAGCCATTCTTGATCATCTTGGCCAAGGCATCCACGGCCTCATCCTCGGGACGAACCACAAGCTCTTCCGACACCGGCGCCATCACGTCCGAGGTCCTTGTCAGATGCCATTGTTCTCTCGGGATATGCTTTACGTGGCTCAGATCCACGACCCCTACCAACGTTTCCCCGTCCACTACGGGAAAACTGCTGAATCTAAAGCGGAAGAAAAAAGACTCAACAAGCACATCGAGCGTGAGCGATGGACTCACGTACACGACATCCGTGCTCATGGTCTCCCTTACTTTCACGCCGGACAGGGCCTTTCTCACGAGAACATGCTGATAACTCCCTTCGGCGGCCTGCTGTAGAAATAGGCCCACCAACACCAACCATGCACCAGTGAAATCGCTCATGACGAAGATCACAAGTAGGCCCAACACTATGAGAAGGACGGCAAACCCTTTACCAAGGTTGGACGCAAACCTGGTGGATTTGCCGACGTCGCCGCTTCTCTTCCAGAGAATTGCCCGAAGAAGTCTGCCACCATCCAGAGGAAAACCGGGAACAAGATTGAAGAGGAGGAGAGCCGCGTTGGCGTAGCCCAAATACTTGAAAAGAGCCACGAAAGGAGAGTCCAGCGCCGGGGCGTGGAAGAGCTGGAAAGTCACCGCCGACGAGCGCCCTTGCAGAGCGTAAAGAAGCACCGATAGTCCGTAAAAGAAGAACGACAGCACAAGGCTACAGGCCGGCCCTGCCGCGGCCACCTTGATCTCGGTGCCCGGATCCTCGGGCTCTTTGCCGAGCTCCGCGATTCCTCCAAAAATGAAGAGAGTGATTCCTTTTATACCAAGACCCAGTCGATTGCCGACGAAGGAATGGCTCAATTCGTGAAGAAGGACTGACGCGAACAGCAACAGCGCATAGGCAACGCTGCAAGCCCATATTGTCGCGGCGCCGAAGGTTCCGTAGGTCTCCCTGAAATTCTCGTGCATGCTCCATATCACCAACCCCAGCACGATGAACCAGGTGTAGTTGATCGAGATGCGTATCCCGCCCACCGTGAGAAGACTGAATCCTCTTCTTATCAAACCTCTCGTCAAGCCTCTCATCAAACCTCCGATTCCGGCTTGTGCCGCGCGCGGGGCCGCCGCATCCGCGACATTCTCTAGCTCCGGCCTATCAGCTCCTCGAATTCCTTTTCTGACAGGATCCTTATACCAAGCTCCTTTGCCTTCCGAAGCTTGCTTCCAGGCTCCTTTCCAGCCACAACGTAGTCGATTTTCTGACTGATGGAGGACGTAGCCTTGCCTCCGAGTGACTCCACAATCCTGCTCGCCTCCTCCCTCTCGTACTTCTCGAGCGTCCCAGTAAATACGAAGCTCTTGCCTAGAAGCCTCGCTCCCGATCGCGGCCTCTCGCCTCGAACTCTCACTCCGCCCGCAAACAGTCTGTCTACGACCGCAATGTTTATCTTCTGGTCAAAGAAGCTCCGAACGCTCAGCGCCACCTGAGGACCGATTTCCCCGATCTCCTGGAGCTCCTCGAGGCTCGCGGCGCGAAGCCTGTCCATTCGCCCGAAGTGATCGGCCAGTATGCGAGAAATGTGTTCTCCGGCGTGCCTTATGCCGAGCGCATAGAGTAGCCTGGCGAGAGTGGTGTTCTTGCTTTTCTCCACGGAGGCAAGAATGTTATTGGCAAGCTTCTCTCCCATCCTATCGAGTGTCATCAACTCGGCCGGACGCAGAGAATAGATGTCGGCAACGCTCTTCACCAGGCCCTTCTCGGTGAGCTGCTCTATGATCTTGTCTCCCAGACCTTGGATGTCCATGGCCCTCCTGGACGCAAAATGACTCACCAATTCCTTGAGTTGGGCCGCGCAGGCTATGCCGGTGCATCTTGTGACCGCCTCACCTGGAAGTCTCACCGTGTCGGAACCGCAGACCGGACACGTGTCGGGTATTCTGAACCTCCGCTCCCTTCCCGTTCTATTGCTAGTTATCACGCTGACGATCTCAGGTATGACGTCCCCTGCTCTCTGGAGTATGACCGTGTCGCCGATCCTTATGTCCTTCCTGTCGATCTCGTCCTGGTTATGAAGAGTCGCCCGCGAGACGGTAACGCCCCCGACGTTGACCGGCTCCATGACCGCGACCGGCGTCAGAGCCCCGGTTCTTCCCACTTGAACTACGATGTCGGTTACCTTCGTCGTCTCCTGTCTTGCCGGGAATTTGACGGCCAGAGCCCACCTCGGACTTCTTGATATTGTCCCCAGCCTGTCCTGCTGCGCAAAATCGTTCACTTTCACGACAACGCCGTCTATTTCGTAGCCCAGGGTGTCTCTCTTCTGCATCATGTCTCTGTAGTATTCCAAAACTTCTTCGATTGTGTCGCATACCCCGACGTGAGGATTCACTCTCAGACCGAACTTGGGAAGAGCCTTCAGAAGTCCGTCCTGAGTATCGAACTTCACCCCCTGCGCCCTCCCAATCCCATAGAAGAACACTTCCAGCGGTCGCGACGCAGTGATGCCGGGATCCAGTTGTCTCAGGGAACCGGCGGCGGCGTTCCTGGGATTGGCGAACAGTGGTTCACCTTCTCTCTCCCGCTCCCTGTTGAGTTTCTTGAACTCCTCTATTCTTATTATGACCTCTCCACGCACTTCGAGCAGTGCAGGGAGCGCCCTTCTCCTGTCAGGCAGAAGTCTCAAGGGAACAGAACGTACGGTCCTCAGGTTCTGTGTCACGTCCTCCCCGGTCACTCCGTCGCCCCTGGTAGAACCGACCGAGAGAGTCCCGTTCTCGTAGACAAGTTCCACGGCCAAGCCGTCAAGCTTGGGTTCGGCAATATATCGCACATCCTTCTCGACGCCGCTCTCGACGCCGAGGAGTTTTCTCATCCTCGTGTCGAAATCACGAATTTCTTCTTCGCTGAAGGCGTTCGAGAGACTCAGCATCGGAACGAAGTGCCTCACCTCCCGGAAGGCCTCGAGGGGACGGGCACCGACCCTCTGCGTGGGCGAGTCGGGTGTGACAAGCTCCGGGAATCCCTCCTCGATCTCCTTCAGACGTTTCAGCGTCCGATCATATTTCGCGTCGGAGATTTCGGGACTGTCGAGAACGTAGTAGCGATAGTTGTGATAATTGATCTCCCGGCGGAGTTCTGCGATTCGAGCCGTCGCTTCCTTCCTGCTCAACGACTCCACGTCCTCGTCGTCATGCTTGCCCGTGCGCTTGTTCGTATCCTTCTCCTTGGCAAGGTCAAACGTCAAAAATGATCTGAGCGCTCCAGCCCGAATCTTTCCTGGTTATGGCCAGTTCGTGATAGGTGACGGCCTTTATCTCGGTGATAAGCGTGTGCCGTCCCGGGTCATAGCGTTCGCCCCAGCACGTGACTTCGAGCGACGTTTTTGTGAGTTCGTCCGTCTCGAATGCGCACAGGAGCCGTTTCTTCCCGTAGAAAAGGTACAGCAACTCCCGCAACCATTCGACGAGGAGCGCCTCCAAATTCTCGGCCCGGAGGGAAATGCTCCATTTCGAATCCGGCCTGACGAGTGTGACTTTTGTGAGAAGATCGAAGAGGGCGAGACCGGCGTTCTCGAAGAGCCTCTCGAGATTCTGACCTCTCACTATCATACCGAGATCTGCGGTGTGGTCGATGAGCTCGTAGGGCGGCTTCACGTAGACGAAATCGTCCAACGCGGCGTCGCTCTCGTCCGCTTTTGAAAGACTCCTTCTGTAGCCTCTCTCGCCTCTCTTGGTCCCGATGGGCCTTCCTGACTTCTGAGGCAGGGGCAACCTTCTGCCCTTCTTGGGGCTTTCCCTCTTCACGACTCTCCTCGCAAGCACCTTGACGCGCCGGGGATTAGAGCGCCGGCGGCTCGATGTGCTCCGCCTGCTCGGGCGTGGCTATCCCTTTATCACGCCGACGGGTGTCGTCCTCGCCACCTTTCTCGATATCCCTGCCTTGTGCACCACGTTGACGACCTCGGACACGTCCTTGTAGGCCTCCGGCATTTCTTCTGCGAGCGTCGCCCGACTGGCCGACATGACCACAATGCCTTTGTCCTCGAGGTCCTTCACGATGGAGCGTCCTCGTGCATCGCGCATCGCCTGCCTGCGGCTCATGAGCCGCCCTGCACCGTGACACGTACTGCCGAAGGTCTCGTGCAGCGCCTTCTCCGTGCCAACGAGCAAGTACGAGTGGGTTCCCATGTCTCCCGGGATGAGAACGGGCTGCCCGATGTCCCGGTATTTTTGCGGCACCCTCTCGTCACCCCGCGGAAACGCTCTCGCTGCCCCTTTCCTGTGAACGCAGACCTCTTTTTCCTTGCCATCCACTACGTGTCTTTCCACTCTCGCCACGTTGTGTCCGAGGTCGTAGACGAGACGCATGCCAAGCTTGTTCGGCCCGGCCTTGAAAACTTGTTCAAAGGTCTCACGGGTCAGGTGCGTGAGGACCTCTCTGTTCGTGTAAGCATAATTCACTGCGCACGCCATGGCGCTGAGATACTCTCGTCCGAGCGGAGAGTCTATGTACGCGCATGCAAGCTGTTTGTCGGGAAGCTCGATGCCCAATGTGGTGTACTCGCGCGTCATAACCCGGAGGAAATCGTCGCAAATCTGATAGCCGAAGCCGCGCGAGCCGGAATGAATGATCACCGTGGCCTGATTCAAGAAAAGTCCCATGCTCTCTGCAATATCCGGCTCGTATATCTCGTCGACGTATCCCACCTCGACAAAGTGATTGCCCGAACCCAACGTGCCGAGTTGATCCTTGCCGCGCTCGTAAGCTCTCTGGCTCACAACTTCGGGATTGGCGCCCGCCATGAACCCGCCTTCCTCCGTGGAATCTAAGTCTTCCGAAAGGCCGTATCCATGCTCCACCGCCCACCTTGCGCCGACTTGAAGCATCTTCTTCGCTTCCGCCCTGGAGAGCTTGACGCTCCCGGTCGAACCGACTCCGCTCGGTACGTTGTTGAACAGAGCGGCGACCAGATCCTTGATTCTCGGCCGCACCTCGTCCACGTGCAGATCGGTGGCAATCAGCCTGCAGCCGCAGTTGATGTCGTAGCCCACGCCTCCGGGCGAAATCACTCCGCCCTCTACGTCGGTCGCCGCGACGCCACCGATCGGAAAGCCGTAGCCCCAGTGAATGTCAGGCATTGCGAGAGAGTATTTGACAATGCCGGGCAGATGAGCAACGTTTGCCACCTGCTGCGGACTCTTGTCGGCTCTGATGCGCGCCATCATCTTCTCGTCGGCATAGATTATTCCCGGCACTCGCATGCGGCCCGTCTTTGCAATCATCCACCTGTAGTCATCGAGCTTTTCAAATCTGATGCCGGTTTCGTCGCTCAATTTCGATCTCCTCGTTCCACTGCTGAGGCGCACGCTCAAAAAGCAAGAGGGCGATCGTGATCGACCTCTTCCAGGTACGCGGGAACCAAATTGTGTTCTGCCAGCCAGGCGAAGGAAAGCCTACTCTTGGCTCTCTTGAGCCTCGCCTGTCATCGGAACGAATCTCACCGGTATGACGTCCCTCTTCGTGATTCCTTTGTCTTTTTTCGTCACCACGACCAGCTCCTGATAAACATCCCCCACCGGGATGGACATTTTTCCGCCAACCTTGAGCTGATCTATCAACGGCTGCGGGATGTGGCCGGGAGCAGCGGTCACGATGATTGCGTCGAAGGGAGCCTCGTCCGGCCATCCTCCGTAACCGTCTCCGCATTTGACCTTGACGTTCTTGTAACCGAGCCGCTCCAGTGTCTCGCTGGCTCTTCTCGCGAGGGGCTCCACGATCTCTATCGAATAGACTTCCTTGGCAATCTCGGCCAGCACGGCAGCCTGATATCCAGAGCCAGTGCCGATCTCCAGCACCTTCGAACTCTTGTCGAGATTCAGAGTCTCAGTCATCAAGGCCACGATGTATGGCTGGGAGATGGTCTGCCCATCACCAATCGGCAACGGCTCGTCCGCGTAGGCATACTTCCTGTATGCTTCAGGCACAAACTCGTGCCTCGGCACGTTGCGCATGGCGGCGAGCACGAGGGTATCCGCGACACCTCGCTTGACTATCTGCTCGTCCACCATTCTTGAGCGTTCGAGGAAAAAGCTATCCGGCGCTTCGCCATTGTCCTGACCCTTTTTCTCATCTTCCGGCTGGCACGAAAACAAGACAAGAAGAGCAGCGCCAGAAAGAAAAACAGAAAACATGATCCGCCTCAACATGGGTGGGGCTCACCCGCCGGACTTCAGCTTGATCTCAACCGAGCTGATCTTTCCATCCATAGTGAGCGGCTTGTCCCTTCGATCGTCGATCTTCAGACTCGTGAGGACCCTGTTCGCACCTTTGCGAAAGCACGCCTCGTGTATTTCCTTGGCCAAGGCAAGAATCCTGTCGAGATCGCCCTCCACCGACGTGCACATCGGACCGAGCCGTGACTTGAGACCACTCTTTCTGATGACCCGGTGGGCCTCTGCCACATACTCGCTTATGCTGGAGCTTCCGGTCCCAACTGGGATGACGCTAATCTCGCAAACGGGCATGCCCAACACCCCCTTCACGCAAGAATCTGTGCAGACAGCAGTGTCGCCCATTTCCGCGGGCGAAGCTAAGGGACAGCGACAACGCGTGTCACTCCGGGGACTTCTCGCTTCAGAGTCTCTTCCACGCTCAATCTGAGAGTCATCGTTGATGCCGGGCACCCCGCGCAGGCGCCCTTCAGTCTCACCTTGACAACCCCGTCTTCTACGCCGACGAGTTCGATGTCACCGCCGTCCATGAGAAGACCCGGTCTTATCTTGGTCAAGGCCGCCTCGACCTGTTCCTTCAATCGCTCCACCTCCTTCCTCTCAACTCGCTGTGTCTCAGATCATCCGATTTTCACTGCATACTACACTGTGAGCTCGAACGCTTCAAGAGAATCCAAAGTGCGGCGTCCACCTTGTCGACGATAACCTTGGTATTCCTGCACGGGCCCTCCGGCCTCCAATTGGAGACTGCAATCACGGGAACCTTTCTAATCTCTCTCAATGCCGCCACCAGCTCCCTCTCACATGCTACGCCCACGACTCCGTCAGGACGAAATTCGTCGACCATCTTCCGGGCAAGACTGCCCCCACCCACTATGCGGGTTTCAAAACCGTACTTGGGAAGAAGTAGTTTCAGCTCACACACCGAGCAGGAACCGCATTCGGCACAATTCCGGATGTCACCACTCAGCATTATGGAGCAAGCGGAGTTCTGGAGACACTGAGGCAGAAGCAGAAGCACGCGACTTCTTACCTTGTCGCTTGTTTCGGCCTTCACGAGCGCATTGTTGAATTCAAGAAACGAAGCTATGACCTTGTCGGACGAGATGCCGCATATGGTCCCCAGCCTTTCGGAGAGAGGCAGAAGAAAACATACGACCCACAGTTGTCCGAGGGAACGAGGGAGAAGTCGCAAGCCGGTGCTTGCCGAAGAGAACTCTGAGACGGTCAAGATGACTGCCGCGACGCCCCCAAGCTTTATGGACAAAGACAAACCGAAGAGAGCTCTTTCACCCAAGGCCGAGAAACGGGGTTCCAACAGAAAGAACAAAAGCCAGAGGAGAGCCACTATCAGCACGAGGGAAAACGACGAAAGGAAAAGAAAGAGCTTTCTCCCTTGGCCGGCAGTGTCAAGGCTCCGCTCATTCCGTTCCCCTTCTCGCCACAACGGCCCCAATTGCGTTTGCATTTCGCACCAAAGGGCCACATCGGCCCAAACTCAGGCTGTCTCAGGTTCGTTCTCACAACGTCGGACGAGGCAAGAGTGGTCTGTCTGGCTCCACGCGGGGCTTGATATTACTCCCCAGCGGGAACGCATGCGTCCACGGGGCAAACTTCCGCACAATTGCCGCAGTCAGTGCACTTTTCCGGGTCGATTTCGTAGATATTCTCGCCTTCGCTGATTGCGGCTGCGGGGCATTCGGGTTCGCACGCGCCGCAAGAAATGCACTCTTCCGTAATCTTGTAGGCCATCTTCAATCCCTTCCGTTCGTTCGAGCTAGTACCCACCTGAAGCTCTCAACACCAGGACTTTCCTGACTACAGCCCCGGTCGGCCACTCTAGTCTCAAGAAGTATACCCCAGAGCCCACATGCTTTCCAGAGTAATCCTTGGTATCCCACTCCAGGCTGATAGGCTCTGAGCCGGCAGCCCCCGAGGCGCCAGGCCCATCGTACAGGTTCCTGACAAAACGACCTGCGGTGTCGAATAGTCTAATCGAAATGTGATCGCCCGCAGACCCACCGGGAGTCCACGCTCGCAGTTTGAGGCGATCAGTCACGGGGTTGGTCGAAACGAGTTCCAATCTGGCAGAACCGGAGCCTCTGGTCGAGGTCTGGATCATCACGGGACCATACACGAGGGAAGAGCTCCCCTCCACGCCCACCCAGTACTTGTATTCGACCCCGGGATCGACATCACAATCCCTAAAGTCATAGTAGTCGCCCGCGAACACCGGCTCACTGCTGATCTTGCACATTCCCTCCGTGCCGTCAGGGCCCGGCGACCTCCAGACAGAAAATGGAAGGCTTCGCAATTCGCTGTCCGCGTTCCAGGAGAGCAACACACAGCCGGCGACCTCGGAGGCAACAAGTGAACTGATCCAGATCGGGGTGGATGTGGTCACCACCGCCAGCGAGTCGATATACCACCCGCGGGCCACGGTGGAATCGGAACTACTGAGAAACCTGAATCTCAACTGTATTGCCGAGTTGATGTAGGAAGAGAGATTGAATTCAGCTCTTTCCCACTGCGCCTCGTTGCCGGAGAAAACACCTCTGTCTGCGTAAGGAAACTCTTCAATGGCCTTGAGTTCATAAGGGTATCCGCCGATGGGAACGAGCCGGGTCCAGGGCGAGCCGTTGGAAGAAATTTCTACAAATCCCCCGGCCAGGGCCCCATCCGCATCAACGGAAGCATCAATCCAGTGATAGAAACGGAGCCGTGGCTCGCTCCCTACGAGCATCACCGGAGTGACGAGAGCGGCGTCGGTTCGCGGAGAGTAAACTCCCGAATCAGCGTTCGCGCAGGCCCAACTATAGACTCCGTCAAAGGCTCTGTCCGCACTAAGGTGCCACTCGTCATGCCAGCCTACTCTGGCGGCATAGTGCACCCATCCGACGGGATGTTCCATGTCATCTTTGAATCCAAAGACATTGCCGACTCCCACCAGTATGCTGTCCTGAGTGAAGAATCCTGAGTCTGACCAGACACTGATGTCGAACCAGGCCCCGAAAGGATCCGCTGAGAGCGTGTCGGAGACCGTGAAAGTGAATGGCGGATACGACCAGCGCTCGGAATTGGGATGTATCGTCCCGAAAGCAGCGGAAGAGCTTCCCATCGTTACGCAAGAGGAGCGCGGCACCAGGATGCCGGTTACGCCCGTAGCGTCGCTCCCCGAGTTCTTCAAATAGAGCTTGAGCGAGACGGTCTCACCCGGGTCCGGGTTGCCGTCGTTGTTGCCGAGGCTGTCCTTGACGACGAAACTACTGACACTCACCTCCGGCCCCATCTCCACCCAGATGCCTGCAGTGAGCAGACTCTCGGCCTGAGCGATGTCGAAGACTCTCACGCGTGAGTCTACCCCACCGTATCCCAGACTTCCCGGAGTGGTCTCGTAGCCGAAAATGGACTTCAGTAGACTCCCGGGGTAGGGATCCCCGTCGTCTCCAAGATTGGCGTTGTTCTCGAGGTGCCACAGTCCATCGGCCTGCTCTAGTGCCACCTTGTAGCGGAAGGCGTTGTCATTACTGCCCACGTCCTCGTCCACGTGGTAAATCAGGAGACCGTGCCCCGGCAGATACTCGTCAAAACCGATCTTCTCCCTTCTCTCGAGCAGGAAATACTCTCTGTCACCGGTTCCGCCGTTCCACAGCTTGTAGATCGCTGATTCCCGCTCGACCGGCGGAAATGAAGCTTCCTCGATGTTGGTTGCTGGAATCACGGGAGTTGTGAACCCGGCCTTTATCTTGCTCCAGGCGTCGAGATGTCCCGGTCGCATTCCGAGGCCGTTCCATCCCCCGAAGGCCATCAGAGACCAACTGCCGAGCCCCCGCGAGCTGTAGTCTCTGTCGTACAAGTCAGGAATGCCAAGAATGTGAGCAAACTCGTGACAGAAGACTCCGGTTCTGCTGTCCTCGGCCAGCATCGTGTAAGGCCATACCATTATTCCGTCCACGATCTGCTCAAACAAGACCACCCACGTGTGTGAGTGAATGTTCGTCGTGTCGAGCGTCGTCTCGTACCCGGGCCCCGCATGAACGATGAAAAGGGCGTCGACGTAGCCGTCGTCGTCACCCGAGTCCGGTACGCCGTCCGGCCCGTCATTGTCAAAGTTCGAAAAGTTGACTTCCCAGTCGGCGGCAACCACGGCATCCTCCGTCAGCTTCTGGGCGTTGTACGGATAGGTACCGATCCCCCTCTTGCCGGCCACGTAGTAGCTGTATGGATGCGGCATTCTCAGCCAACGGGTGGCGGCTCCGGTCACGTTCAGCTTGCCGTCTGAGTTCTCGAGAAAATACTCGCGCAAACTTCCCGTGGGGCGCTCGCCAATGCTAAAAAGGAGTCTGTCGTAATAGGATGGAGGATAATTCACCGTGTCAGCAGGATTGTCTTCAAAATCGACGAGTATGACTACTGCCCTCAAGTTGAGGGTGGACGTCCCATTGATCGGCAGCGTGCCGTTCGGGAAGGGCGAACGCGACGAGGGCACGTTAAGACCTCGCTCGTAGGCATCGTTTTCGACCGGTAGTTGCGCCTCGACGAAATCTCCGAGCCTTCCCTCCTTCTCGAGGCGATCGAGTAGGTCAGGCCTGATCGGCATGCAGACAGACGAAGAAGCCAGACCTGCAAGCGCCGCAAAGACCATCAGGACCAGAGCGCACAATTTTCTCGGCCACGGCCGCCCGCCCAGCATCAGACGTTCTCGACTCACGCGCCGCTCTCCTTGAACGTAGAATCTAGTTGAGGAACACAACCTTCTTCTCAAAACGCTTACCGCCCATCTCGAGCGTCACAAAGTAGACTCCCGGACTTATCGACAAACCGGAAGTCTTGACAGGATCCCACGGAAGGCTGGTGACTCCGACGGAAGCCGATCCCGAGGCCATCTCCCCCACCGTCCTTCCGGTCACGTCCACAAGGACAAGCCTGAAGGGGGTCTTGTCCTTCTCCGCAGCGAAGGTCACGCTGATCGCTCCCCTCGAAGGATTGGGCCAGACTGCCAGGCGCGGTGAGGTCGCCGCGGAAGGAGGAAGATACCGAATGCTGACCGGCCCGTAAAGAACCTGCTCATCACCTTCCAGGATCCCGAGAAAATACTGATACGTGACGCCTGCGCTCACGTGAGTGTCCAGAAACTTCTCCTCCCCGAACAAAGACTCTTGAGTGATTTTTGTGAGCAAACTTCCGGTATCGTCTTCTCTGTATATGTCAAAGAATGCGATGCTGCCTTGGGAGTCCATTACCCAACTCACCAATATGCCCTCGGCGGTACACTCGGCATCGAGAGCAAGAAGCTCCATTCCCACGAGCACGGGCTGTATGCCCAGCTTGTAGTAGATCTCAAAATTCAGATCCCTGTTGTCGGCCCAGACCACGTGCACGTTGCCCGAGCGGTCCGCGACCACGGAGGGATTCCACGAGGTTGAAGCGTCGCTCGTCAGCCTTGTCTCGACGGGATCCCAACCGGGCCCCTCGGAGCTGCTGACCCTGCGATAGTAGATCTCGTCGTTGCCGTTTCTGAAGTCCTCCCACACGATGTGCAGGCTTCCCTCGCGGTCTACAGTCACGGACGGATTCGACGAGATGCCAGGATTATAGCTGAGTCGCTTCTCGTCTCCCCAACCGATCCCGTTCAGATAGCGCCGGAAGTATATCTCAAAGTTGCCGTTTCTCTTGTCAGACCACACGACGTAGGCATCTCCATCTGCGTCGGCACCAACCGAGGGGCTCCACGCCAGCTGACCGCCCGTGCTGACTTGGAAGACACTGCTCCAGCCGGAGCCGGGTGCATATGTCGTGTGGTAAATCTCGTAGTTGCCGAGGACGTTGTTGGCCCACACCACGTGAACATTGCCGAGGTCGTCTGAAGCCACCGAGGCACTCGCACACGTCCCGGAACCGGAGACGAGATCGAGCGGGTCACCGATCCAGCCGTTCTTCCACTCTCTGTAGAAAACGTCGGATGCCTGACCATTGCTCTGGGTCCAGGTGACGTGGACCGAGCTATCACCGGCGAGTGCAACGCAGGGGCTCGAACACGCGAGCGTTCCCGTGCTCACAAGACCCGAATCAAGAAGAGCATCTGCGTGGGGATAGAATCTGGCGAAACTGACGGAGAAAGCGGATCCGTCCGAATCATCAATCCAAACCACGAACACGCTGGTATCCGGCATGACTACAAGGGACGGGTCGCGTGAAATTCCGGAGTTGGTCGTGAGCCTTCGCGGCTGAGGAGGCCACGCGGAGAGCGAGTCGAACATGACGTATTCAATCTCGTAGTTTCCCGGCTCGTCGTCGTGCCAGACGACGTGGATATTTCCGAGGCTGTCAGCCGCGACACAGTGTGCGTTGCCTGTCGAGAGACCGGATCTACCGGGGTCAAAAGTGAGACGCCTGTCGGATTGCCAAGAGGCGTGAGTGCTCGAGGTCAGCGAGACAAACAGAAGCACACCCAGGGCCGAGGAAAGGAATTTACCCGGTTTCATCGTGAGCGTCTTCCCCTCGCCCAGAACCCCGGCAGAGATTCGCCAAAAAGCCCTCACAGACGTAAAACACCCCCCTTCCGCACAAAACCTCAAGTCTGCTAGGGACCACAGGCTCCAGCAATATCGTACAGCCGCACGAGGAGAAAAGTCAAGGAGATTACGGGAACCTAACGATCCTTCCCAGGGCGACCCGGATTTTCTGCTTCTCGTCCTGAGACGGAAAACGCAAGAGCCAGAGAAGAAGGAGAAAAACGAGCGATCCAGCCGTCTTCACGCCAACGGCCCCCAAACCGGTCAGGGGTATGATCGCAAGGCACAGATAAGAGACGAGACCGGCGAGCACGATTTTCAGAATCCTGATGAGCTCGTAGGCCACGGGAAAAAGCCTTCTCAACACGAGCAAGAAATACGTCACAACGACGCCGAAGGCAGCCACGGTGGCAAGAGCCACTCCGAGAACGCCCATGTAGGGAATCACGAGCACGCTGAGCGTGATCTTGACGATCGCCCCGCAGATCATTGCCAGCGACACGTGATACGTTCTTTCGCGAAGATATATGCCTACCACGACCACGCTTGCCACGCCGTACAGAACAAAGCCCATCGCGACAAAGGGAACGACAGGTGCCGCATCCGCGTACGAGGCTCCTGCGACAAACCGTATGATGTCTCCTATCGTGGCCGAGAGAAGCACAAGGATGCCTACGCTCAAGAGCGCGAAATATGTGAGCGTCCTCGAGTAGAGCTGTTTTGCGTTTTCCTGAGTGGAGACCCTGAACATGAAAGGCGACCAGGCGGTGAGAAATGGGGTCACGAGAAACAGATTCACCGCCGACGCAAACTTGAAACCCACGCCGTATACTGCCACCATCGTGAGATCACCGAATTGCCTTAACAAATACCTGTCCGACTGATTCAGGGCCCAGAGGGCCAAACCGCCGGGCACCAGAAAGGCGCCAAACCTGAGGGCCTTCTTCAAGATCGGAAGCTCCATTGTAGGCTTCCAGCGTCTAAGAATGACGGGCGCAAGCATGACGAATCCCACTGCCGTTCCGACGAGCGTGCCCTCAAGCACTCCCATCACGCCTCGCCGTGCGTACACGACGAGGTAGAGGGAAGTCAGAAAAGTGGCCGCAAGCCTGCAGCAGGAGATGAATACAAAGAGCGCCGCCCTGCGATTCATCCTCAGCAAGTCGAGGGGCATTCTGGAGAGAATCGTGAGAAGGTTGGTGACGCACACGATGAGAAACGCGCTCCTCCAGGCAGACGTCCCGAACACAATGCTCGAGAGTCTCCCGGAAAAGAGAACGCACACGAGTGTGACGGCGAGGCACTCCAAGAGGAGGAAATTGAAGATGGAATAGATCAGCGACCGCCGGGCCGCTTCTTCCCTTTCCTCTCCATAAAACCTGAAGAACGCCGAGGTGAGTCCCAGCTCAATGACGGCAAACATCAAGAGCCCGAGCATTTCGGCAAGGAACACTATCCCGTACTCGGCAGGCGTGAGGACTCTTGCGAGAATCGGGAGAAGAAAAACGCCCGCCAGTTGAGTCGCGAGGGCGCCTACTCCATATACGGCGGACTGTCTTATTAGATCTGCTATTCTCTCGCGCGGCTCTTCGAGAAGACTCACAATTACCCTTACGCTCTCATTCTCGCGCCATCATCCCCACGACATCATTCCCGCATCCTGAGGGCGAGTATGGTCATGTCGTCGGAAACGTCGTTACTACCGATGAAGTCGAGCACCGTTTTCTCGACCTGTGTCACAATTTCCTTAGCGCTGAGGGAGGAAGGAACGTTGCTCAGGAGCTTCATGAGACGCTCCTCTCCGAACTCCTCTCTCCCGGCTCCGGAGGCCTCCGTGACTCCGTCGGTGTAGAGCACGAGGATCTCTCCCGGCGAGAGCTTCACTGTATGCTCGTTGTAGGAAGCCTCTCTCAGGACGCCAAGCACCAGGTCCCCCTTGCTCAGAAGCTTCGCCCCTCCGTCTCCCCCCACCAGGATGGGATAGCAGTGGCCTGCGTTGCAGTATTTGAGCGTCATCTTCCTCGTATCGATCTCTCCCAGGAACAATGTCGCAAATTGTTCGGGTCCGGTCATCTCCGCTATCAGCGAATTGAGCGTCATGACTACCTGCTTGACTGGCTTTGCTTCCATGATCTGGGTCCTGAGCGAAGCCTGTAGCATCGACGTCAGAAGAGCAGCCGCCACGCCTTTGCCGGCAACGTCGGCAATGACTATCAAACAAGTGCCGTCGCCGGCTTCGATAAAGTCGAAGTAGTCACCTCCCACGAATCTGCTCGGTACGTTCTTCCCGTAGATCTCCAGTCTCTCCAAAACGGGAAATTCCCTGGGCAAGAACGCCGATTGAATCTTCCTCGCGAAGAGAAGCTCCTCTTCCATGAGCTTCTTGCCGAGGGTCTCCTTGTAGAGAAAAGAATTCTTGAGAGCAACCGAGAGCTGGCTCCCGAGGGTTTCGAGAAGCTGTCTGTCTTCAGAATGAAAGCGAGTCGGAAGAACCTTCTCGCCGAGGGTGAGAACGCCCATGATGTCTTGGTGGTGCACCAGAGGCATCACCCACGATGCCGACGCCGCGGCCAGGTACTGCTGCATCATCTCTCGCTCTTTCTCACCCGTGAACAGAGCAAGAGCCTCGTCTCTTGACAACAGTGTTGTCTGCGAAGCTATGTCCGTCAGAATTGTCGCAGGAGGCTCTTTCTCCAGGGACATCTTGTCGATCCCGAATGAATCAACCAACCTGAGAGTCTGTGTCTTCTTGTCGACTACGGCCAACATGCCACAGTTCGCCATGAGCGCTTCTCTCAAGGAATCCAGAAGCCGTCTCGAAAGCTCGTCGGTGTCCAGGACGGTCACTATGTCCCTGCTCAGGCGGCGTAGCACGTTTCTATAATCGCTCCGATGCCTCATAAGGTATTCTTCCAGGTAAGTCTCGAGCCTTCCGATGATGGGCTGAAACATGATAAGCGCAAGCACGAGGAACACGGTCTCAAACACGGCCGTGTCAGTGCCCGTAAATCCCCTCAGGGCTCTGTCCAGCTGCTGGATTATTGTGAGGTATGCTCCGATAAAAACTGCGGAGACGATACCGTAGAGCACGCTTCGCCTGGCGATGAGTCTCACGTCAAGAAACTTGTACCGGACGACCGAATAGGCGATGGCGGAACTTCCTATGGTGAGAGAGAGCACCATGAGTGTCGATCTCAGGGCCAGGGGAACGGCTTTGCCGAAAGTCTCCGGAATGAGGACCGCGACACCGTAGAGCCCCAGGCACACCGCAATGCCGGAGAATACGACGAGAACCTGCTGTCTCAGCGTGACGGTTTTTGCCCGCACAAACCCGCGCCACAGCAGCGATATGGAAGAGGCCGCAAATGCCAGGTTGACGAAAGAGAAAAGGCTCGTGTGCCAGCGATAAATGAGCTTCCAGAATAGAGCAACTAGCTCCAGGAGAGGGCGAGAATACGGAATTCTGACGCCAACGGAGGCGAACTCCAGCTGACCTCCCGCTTGTGAGCTTACGAGTGCAAAGAAAAAGTGAAACGTGTGGGGTATGAAAATGATGAGTCCGATGCTCGGCATTCTCGCAAGAAGCCTGTTCTCTCTCGGGTAGAGCAGAGCAAATAGAAGCAGGCAGGGAAAGAAGAACTCCCAGAGATAGGCAAACGTGTGCACAAAATACGCATACGCCCTGCTGTCGAGCGATTGTCTCTCCGCAAGAAGGCCGGACGCGCCAAGAACTGCTCCGAAACCTGCAAAGAAGAGCATCATTGACACGACGAGGTTGACCTTTTGACGCGGGGCTTCCCTGAATATCAGAACACCGAGGAGAAAGATGAGAGCCCCGAGCAAGAAGAAAATTGTTGAGAGTACCATTGGTCCTGCCTAACCCTGGAACCTGCTTATTCTCAATCGAAACTACGATGACAGGCACGAGGTTGTTGCGAGAAAGGGCCGGGCCCCAGGTATGCTTCGGCCTCTGCCCTTCCCTGTCGGGCTATCGTAGCACCAGGTCCATGAAGCGTCAATGCCGCGTCCTTGCCACAGATGTGGCCCCTACTCAGTGTTAGGCATTGCCCGGAGCGCGAGTTTTTGCTAGTTTCTTTCTGTCTCAAGACGTGCCTTTATCGGCGGAGGAGGTTTCTAATGAGTTTTCCGGACAGCGTGAGTTCTCCAGTCAGGAAGGAAGTTCTGCTTGTCATCAACCCTGGCTCCACTTCCACCAAGGTCGCGATCTATTCGAAGGACGGTCCTGTTTTTGAGAGCACGGTAAAGCACGACGCCGCCGAGCTCGCCAAGTTTGACCTGGTCACCGAGCAGTTCGACCTGCGCTGGGACGTCATATCAAAATGCATCTCCGAAAACCTCTCCGACTCCGTCAAGGTGGTCGCGGTCGTGGGAAGGGGCGGTCCACTTCGCCCCCTGGAAGAAGGAACATATAAGATCTCTCCGCTGATGCTCGAAGAGCTCCGCTCGTGCAAGTATGCCAACCACGTCAGCAATCTGGGCGCAATTATCGCGGATAGGTTCGCGAAGCAATTCAATGTGCCGGGATTCATCGTGGATCCTGTCACCGTGGACGACTTGATACCCGAGGCGAGAATCTCGGGTCACCCACTCATAGAAAGGAAGAGCCTCTCCCACGCGCTGAACATTCGTTCGACGACGATCGCGGCCGCGGCCAGGATAGGAAAACCTCCGTCCGAGCTCAATTTCGTCGTCGCGCACATGGGAGGGGGAATCTCTGTCTGTGCCGTCAGGGGCGGGAAGCTTACAGATCTCAACAACGCCCTTCTGGGCCAGGGACCCTTCACTCCGAACAGGGCGGGCAGTCTTCCGATCGGCCCGTTGGTAAGACTGTGTTTTTCGGGAAAGTTCACCGAGAAAGAACTCATCAATGTCTTCTCGAAGGAGAGTGGACTCAAGGCATACTTGGGAACCGCGGACGTCGAGGAAGTTCTAGCACGCATAGCTTCAGGCGACGAGAGGGCCGGGCTCATCTTCGGGGCAATGATCTATCAGATTGCAAAGGAAATCGGAGCAATGGCTGCTGCCCTCAAGGGCAGGGTGGACGGGATCATACTCACGGGGGGCATGTCGCACTCCAAGGAACTCACGGACAGCATCACTGATTACGTGAAATTTCTCGGCCCGGTCTACGTCTTCCCCGGAGAGAAAGAAATGGAGGCCCTCGCTCAGGGAGCCTTCAGAGTGATGGAAGGAAAAGAGAAAGCGAAGGAATACTGAGACCGGGCGAAGTCAACGAGCGCCGAACGCCGGCGGGAAAAGCTCCCCACGCGGTCTGCCTGGTCAACACATGCACTGGGAAAGAAAGATAAAGGGATGAGAGAATCAACTCGAAGCGCGTCCGCGTCACCGATTCGCAGAGCCTCCGACCTCATCGAGAGAGCCCGCGCACTGGCCGGCACGGGAAGGCGGCACAGAATAGCGGTTGCCGCCGCCCAGGACCCAGATGTGCTGGACGCACTCAACGAGGCCCTCGAAGAAGGAATCGCGGAGCCACATCTTTTCGGGGACAGAGAGAAGATTCTCGCGATTTGCAGAGAGCTTTCCCTCGATGCTTCCAGATTCCACATCTATCATGTTCCCGACCCCGGCGAGGCGGCCAGGCAAGCGGTTGCTTTTGCAGACGCCGGCGAAGCAGAGATCATAATGAAGGGGTTTGTCAGCAGCTCCGTCATCATGAAGGCCGTGCTTTCCAAGGAATTCAACCTGCGCCGTTCAGACACGTTAAGCCACGTTGCGGTGCTGGACGTGCCGGGATATCACAAACTACTGAGCTTCACCGACGGCGGAGTGGTCGTGAGACCCGACTTCGAGCAGAAGAAAGGCATCCTCAGAAACTACCTGAGCGTCGCGGCGGCTCTGTGTATCGATCATCCGAAGATCGCGCTTCTCGGCACGCCGATCTCTGCCACCCTCACTCCGGACGCTCATGCCGAGAACTCGAAATTGGTGAGCATGTTCACGACCGGAGAAATGCTGGGGGCGACAGTTGACGGTCCCATGAGCCTCGATTGCGCGCTCTCGGAAAGAATAGCAGGTCGCTACGGCATGAAAAGCCCCGTGAGTGGCGACGTGGACGCCATTCTGGTCAACGCGATAGAAGAATGCAACATCGTCGCCAAGTCCTTGATTGTGCTCGCCGGGGCCATCTTCGCCGGAGTCGTGGTAGGTGCGAGACTTCCGGTAAGCCTTGTTTCGAGGACGGACACGAGAGAGAACAAGAAGGCTTCAATCGCTCTTGCTTCCCTCGTTGCGGCTTTGGGAGACGGGGACATTCCCGGGAAATCTTGAGGATCGGTACGTGAAGACTCTCAACGAAGTTACAGTTCTGCTTTCAAGCGGAAAGAAGAAGGACAGACTTCGCGGTGCGGTTTTCTCACCCGGAGAAGACACCCTTCTGGCTCTCAAGGCAGCGGCCGCGCTCTTGCCGGTTGAATTCCGCGTCTATGGCGGCGGAGCAGCCGTCGACACAATCGAGTCTCTCCTCGGGGACACGTGCTACGAATTCGTCCGGACAGACGATCCTGTCCGAGAACTCTCACAGTGTCTTTGTGGAGAAAAGCCGGGAGGCGAGACGCCCTTCCATTTTGTTGTTCGCGGCGATCTACTCTCGCTCGAGGACACACATCGAGCAATCTCGCTTGCCGGCTCAGGCGAAAACGTTTCGGATCTATCACAAGTGGCCGTGCTTGACGCGACGTCTCTGGGGCGAATTCTCGTCGTCTCTGACGGGTTCGTGAATCCGAGGCCCGACATCAGGACGAGGCTCGCGATCATCAGAAACGGTCTCAGAGTATGCCGGGCCCTTGGGATGAGCTACCCTCGGGTCGCCCTTTTGGCAGCCGTGGAGCAGGTGTACCCGGGCATGTCCGTGACGGTGGAGAGTGCGGAGATTGCGAAGCTGGCCGGGGCAGGAGAGATAACGGGAGCCGACGTGGACGGACCGCTCTCCTTTGACGTGGCGCTCGTCGAGCAGGTGGCAAGGGAAAAGGGGGCGACCGGAAAGGTGGCCGGCAAGGCAGAGTTGCTCGTAGCCAGCTCGATCGAAGTGGCCAACGGCATTTACATGGCTCAGACGGTGCTTGCCCGCGCCAACGCCGCAAGCGTGGTGGTGGGAGGAAAGGCGCCGCTCGCCCTACCCTTCCCGTCCGACTGCATTGACAACATAATCTTTTCCATTTGCCTCGCCTGCCTCCTGTCAAGCGACGACCTTCCCGAGCGTTCGCCCGTCTCGACTCGCTAGTCGAGTTTCACCAATTTGGCATTCACGGTCTCGCCGTCTCCCTCGAGACGCAGGAAATAGATGCCGGAGGGAACCTCTTTCCCTTTTTCGTTCGTTCCGTTCCACGTGACGCCGTAAGTGCCGGACGGCAAGTTCCCTTCAAAAAGCGTCGCAACAAACCTCGAGGTCACGTCAAACACTCTGAGTGACACGTGAGGTGGACGGTCTGGAGAATCGTCACCAGGGCCGACGAGAAAACTCACTTCTGTCGAAGCAACAAAGGGGTTGGGTACGCACGCCGTGAGGAAGATCCCTGCAGGCACACGAGGACTCTCGTGCGATACGTGAACATTCTGACGGCTTCTTGTCACTTTGAAACTGAATATCGCCTGGTCCTGACCGGCAATGGTGGCGCTGAACTCGGGGGTCAACTCGAGTCCGAAGACGCAATCTTCGCCCCGAATACTCTCAGGCTGCGAGACAAACTCGAAACTCATCGCGTCGTCGGTCGAAGTGTTCATTACGCCTATCACGTCTGGATCCACATAGGACACGGTATCGCTGCCCGTCCAGTACTTGAGAGCGTCCACACCTGTGTCCATGGCCTCGAGACACGCCGGACAGAACGCAGTCTCCACGTGCAGGTCGAACACTCTCGCATACGCTCGCTTGTTGAAGATCTTGTAGGCCACCTGAAGAGTGCTGTCGTCAAGAGAAAAGGACTTTGTCAGGCTGAAATCCGAACATTCGTAACCCAAGTCGACTGCCCCCTCGGCAAGAGAAGCGGAGAACTCGGCATCTCGTATGTCCCCGGCGTAGGCAGCGTCAACGAGAATCGAATCTTCGAAAGCACGGCGCCTGACTTCGAATTCCCAGTCGAACACCTCAGGAAAGATGTTGTTCCCCGAAAGCCAGGCATAAACGTCCTTACCGCCAACAAGCCTGGGAACGTAGTGCGCTTCGTCCACAAAGGGCTCGTTGTAGTAAAGGAAGTTCTCGTCTCCGATCTCCTCCACCCCTTCCGCCAGATCAAACCAGTAAAGAAGCTTGCCGCCCTTCCGTGAGAACACGAGCATTTGCGTGCCGCTCGTGACGACGACTTCATCGACTCCGTCCCGGTTCAGATCCTCTACGTATTCCTCGCTTCGATTGAGAAGCGCCTCCCGCGCGGCCCTGGCCGCAACGTAGGCCGACCGCGCCATGTCCCAGTCGACGTAGCCGGTGTGGGTCGCTTCGCCGTGAACGAGAAACTCGTATTGGTGCGCTATCAAGTCAAACCATGCGTGCGAGAGAAGCTCGGAGGCCGAAGCGGTATCGGGCGCCGCCGAGGCAATCTCCTGCCTCACGACGTTCAGCGTATCTCTAATCTGGTCAAAAAACGCCCTGTACGCATTCCCCGTCGCGCCGGCGTTTTCCGCGAACCAGGCCGAGCCGCCCATCCATTCGGCGGCGCCGTCCACAATCCTCGCGACGGAAGAAGACGCTCCGTTGCTACTCACAAACTCCGAATACGTGGTCACCTTGACCTCGGCATCCGATTCAAGGGCCGTGAGCAGCGCGTCGAGATTGGCCCAGTCGACGGAGGGATCTTCGCCGTTCTCGTAATCCCAGAGACCCGTGGCCTCTGCGTCTTCGTGATAGCACACGGCGAACCTGTCGTTGACGTCTTCGTCGTAGCGGTCGTGGAGGAAATCCAACACGGCCTGGTAGTTCCCGCTGTCTATCGCGTAGTTGACGGTCCCCTCGAAAGACTTGTCGTCATCGAACACGTTCACGCTCCTTCCCTCGTACGACGTGCTCCTGACGAGATATTCGCTCCCACTAATCCCGCTGTCGAAGAGTATGTGGTCCTCCACCTGAACGTTCTCGTATCCGTTGTCGGCGAGAAGACGAACGAAGTTCTGCGTCCAGGTACGCTCGGGATTCCAGAAGCTCACGGGAGAAACGCCGAAGATCTTCTCAATCAGCCTCTTGTGAGTCCTTATCTGCTCGTCGTTGAATTGAAAATCGGTCGAATCGCTCCGCGTGGAATACATAATGTTCTGCGCGTACGTGCTCCCCACGATCTCAAATTGACCTTCCTCGACCCCGTCCTTGATGAGATCAATCACCCTGTCGTCGAGCCGAAGAAGACTGTGCAGCAGGCAACCCGACACGTGGATCATGAATTTCAGAGTGGGGTGGGCCCTCAGCGTCTCAAGAAGACCGACGTAGCAGGCCGTCGAGGCCACCTTCGAGTACGGGACGAGATTCTGGTTCAAGTGAAAAAGAAAGATGGCGTCCACTTGTTTCGGAGGGGTAGTACCAGTGTCGGGACTCACTGTGATTGTAAAAGGGTGAAGTGTGTCGGCGGGCAAGGTGGAAGAAAAGAGCCCGTCTGAGGCGAACAGATAGTATTCGACAGTACCCTCTTGAACGGCCTCGCCCGGGATGCTTCCCTCCCAGTATTGGAGCCCGCCCCTCGCGAGCTCGCTTCGATTGAACAGCGTCTCACCTGCCCGTCTATAGCGGACCTCCACGCTTGCCACAACGCTGTCGATGACCGTCGCCTCCATCACGACCGGATGGTTCGCCACGGCCTCTGCCACGGGCGTGTGGACTATGGAAGGGATCACACTGTCGGGTTCAGCGAACAGCACGCACACCTGGGACGTGGCAGCGTCGTAGCCGGAGAGCATGCCTTCCTGTGAAAGCCCTTGCACGGTCACCACGTCGATTATGTTCGAATCGCTGTCTCCGTCGTCCCCTCCACCGAAGTTCCACTCATCCCGCGTGCGTCTCACTTGCCGCACCCTGCCGGTCTCGTACCCGTTCTGGCCCAGCATGAGCACAACGTAACGCCACGCCGAAGTCGGCGTCCCGATCGTCTGCTTCGGGACGGTCAACGTGATCTCACCGTCACTCTGATTCACGGCGACCCTCACGCCCGTTGTGTCAGTGCCGCCGCCCGGGTAAACGATCATGCTGCGGAAGTCGTCGAAAGGCGGCGCGCACCAGAGCATGACTTCCCACGCATTGACCGGAGAGATACGCGCGTTCCTGCCTGCAAGAGTCCACGTGGCGCCCGAGCCTTCAATCCCATCCTTGTCAATGTAGATATCAATATTCTGTAAGCTAAAGCCTGCGCCGGAATTCCATGGATCGCTGACCGCCGCCGCCACCTTCACGACGAAGTACACCTGACTGGCGCCGGTGCTCACCTGGAACCTGGTGACGTCAAAGGAACTCGAGGTGAATGCGCTGTTCGAGGGGTAAACGTAGGTTCCCGGGCCGTGGTCGTCGCCGGTCGGGTCAAACAGGTCGGTGATAACCGCGCCGGCCAACCGATCCGGACAAAGACAGACGCCGGCAAGCAGAATCACTAATGCTGTCGACAGGATGGAAGCTTTCACGACCGGCCGGACTCCCGCGATGTGGGACAGACGCTGGCCAAGAGCTTTCGATGTGTTCTGCAACAATTATACCGCGAGAATCGGGTCCTGTCACCTTCGTAGAATTCTCGGCGTCTCTCCGCGACGTCAGCGCTCCGTCACTTCTCTCGACGTCTTCGAGTACTCGCAAGAAGCTCAGCGTCCGGTCGTCTTCTGTAGGCCTTCCAGAATCGTTCTCATGCGCTCTAGCTCGGCGCCCGCTTCCGTGATCTTCCCCTGCCCTGTCAGCTGCTGATACTTCCTGAAGTGCTCCAGTGCGCTGCGGGCCTGCTCACTCAGCGTCAGGGGTTCGAGGCGACCACTCGCGTCAGGAGCGGCGCCTTCGGGGCGCTGCAAGAGCTGGTCGATGGCGGCGCCGAACGAAGTAGCGTAGGCAAGATTCTCTCCGGAGGCCACCACGACACGCTTGAGCTCGGGCATCTTGCCCACCGTGGCCTGGAGGTAGATGGGCTGTACGTACAGCAACCTGTGGTCTGAAAGCGGTATCACAAGAAGGTTCCCCTGAATCACCCGAGACCCCTGTTGGTTCCAGAGAGTGAAGTCCTTGCTTATCGTGTCATTCTGATTGAGGCGTATCTCGATCTGCATCGGCCCGTAAACAAGCCTGTCCTTCGGAAACTCGTAGACGACAATCTGACCGTACTCGTCGCCGTCGCACCGTCCTGCCAGCCACGCGACCATGTTGTTCTTGGGGTTACTCGGATCCGTTGTGAGAGGCGTGAACGGAATCATCTGAATGAACTCCTGCCTCTTCTCCCCCGGAACCGTGATGACCACGTAGTACGGAAGCATTTCTCTGGTGTCTCCCTGATGAGTCTCCTGCGCGATCTCCCACGCGTCTTCCCTGTTGTAGAAGACGTTGGGGTCATTCATGTGATACGTTGCGTAGATGTCCGCCTGTATCTTGAGGAGGTCCTCCGGGTAGCGAACGTGGGCCTTGAGGGATTGCGGCATCTCTTCCCGTGACTTGAAGAGTCCGGGAAACGCTCTCGCGTAGGCGCGAATCACAGGATCAGAATCCTCAAAAACGTAGAAGTCGACCGTTCCGTCGTAGCTGTTGATGACGGCCTTCACCGAATTCCTGATATAGTTTACGCTGCCCGCACTTGATCCAGCCAACAAGTGGCGCTCGGCGTACGGATAGTGGTCGGACACGGTGTACGCGTCCCACATGAACCAGATCTTGCCGTCCGCCATCACCTGGTATGGGTCGTGATCGTATTCCAGGAAGGGCGCCAACGCCGGGATTCTCTCCTGTATGCACCTTCTGAACATGATTCTGCTCTCGGGGCCAAGCTCCTTTGCCGTCAAGAGCCGCAGTCCATCAAACCGCAAGGCAAACGCCAATTTCCTGAGACCACTCCCGATCGACACGCCACCCTTGCCTTTGTAAAAAGTGGTGACGTTCTCGGCCCCACGCGGGTAGTCAAACTCGGGATGGCTGGTCTTGACGAAGACGTGCGAGTTGGGAGCTTCGCCGAAATATATCTCGGGCCTGTCGAGTGAGAGCTCTGGAGTCTTGCCCACCGGTGGGATGTCCTTTGCCCAGTATTCCGGAAGCCCTTCGGGCGTGAAGATGTTGACCGGATTTAGGCAACCGCCGTAGCCGTGAGTGTATACGAGCCTCAGGTTCTGCCACGTCTTTGATTGCTCGGCAAGCCTCCTCTGGTCCAACTCCCTGGCGGAAAGCATGACCTGAACCGGAATCCCGCCTATTTGATAGCGATCTATGTCAACGTCAAGGAATCTGTAGTAAAGCCGAAACGACTGGTTTTGATTGTACGTAGCCTCAAGCACTCTCCAGTCCCACAGCCTGATGCTCTGCAGAGTGGCGGCGTCGTCCACAAGATTGGCCGGCGTGATGCCGTCCTTGACTGGAAACTGCGCCACCTTTGTCCTCGTGCTATCGAGGCCGTAGGCCTTTCTCGTGTATGCTATGTTGTACTCGATGTACGGCCTCTCCTTGTCCAACTCGTTCGGACTCACCGAGTAATGCTGGACGATGGCCGGAACGGCGTTCACTCCGATCAGCCATGTGAGAATGAGTACTCCAAACGCAAGCCCCGCGCCCGCAAACGTCTTGCGATGGGAGCGGCTCGCGGCAGACACAATGAAAGCGACTCCCACCAGAATCAGGGCGGCGATGAAGAACTTGTAAGCGCCCACCTGGAAATGAACGTCCGTGAAACCGGCACCGAACACGGCCCCTCTTCTTGAGTACACAAGATTCCATATGGCGAGCACGGTCTGGAATATGAACAAGCACACGAATAGAACGCCTTGGATGGAGAGATGCGTGACGAGTCGGAACAGTGTATCCCGGCGTCGAACCGGAGCCTGGTCCTCAAAGACAAGGCTGGCCCTTCTGCCGATACCCACTGCTCTCAGGCCCAACTGAATGGCGTAGAGCCCGAGAACGCCGAGCGTGGAGAAGATCAGCAGGCTCAGGACGTAGGAACTCAACCTGGAGTAGAAAGGCAGTGCGAAAACGAAAAACGACACGTCCTTTCCGAAAATCGGATCGCTCACTCCGAACGGAACTTGATTCCGGTAGAGAAGTACTTTCTCCCACCATGCCGCGCTCGAACTGCCGAGCGAGATTGAGACGAGAGCGGCGTACAAGAGGTAGATTCCGTGAGCGACTCTCATCCTCTGACCTATCTCGGGAGCAAGACCCGCTCTGGTCAGCCGCATTTGTGCATGGAGGAACAGAATGCTCACAAGGAAGCCCGCCACAAACAAGAGGAGTCTCGTCCAAAAGACGGTCCAGTATCTTTGCGCCTGGCCCAGTTCTTGAAACCACAAGACCTCGGTGTAGATGCGCAGTGAGACGAGAAAAATGGTCAGCGCGCCGGCAAGCAGCGCAGAGGCTGCAACGTGGCCCCGCGCGACGCTCCCTTTTTTTGCCGAAACCAACACGGGAATAAGACAGGCCACGTACGCAAGGAGTATGAAGAAGGAAAGCATATACCCTCCCCGACAAGGATTCTCCAAGTGATGCGTCAAGAACGGACAGATTGGAACAAAGAACGCCACCACAGTCAAGAGAAAACGGCCTCAACATTGTTGTGGCCACAAGCGTGCCGTGTGTGGCAGAATTGGCGTTCGGGCGTGCGACGCACGCCCCGTCACACTGTGAGAGAACAACTCTCAAAACGCACAGGGAGGTACAGGTGAAGACAAATCGAATCGTGTTGGCCCTATTCGTGGCGCTATTATTCGCAACGATCGCGTCGTCCTCGGATGCTGCCAGGAGATTCCCGGTCGCTTTCTCTTTTTCGCCCCCGGTCTCTGCGAAGACTGTCACTCTCGCCGGTAGTTTCAATAATTGGAGCCGCACCGCCCAACCCATGGAGTTTGACGCGACCAAGGGCGCCTGGACTGCGACCATCGAACTACTCGAGGGAGAGTATCACTACAAGTTTGTGGTCGACGACGAGAACTGGTTCAGTGACCCCAACCAGCAGCTCAAATCACCGGACGGTTTCGGGGGCTTCAATTCTGTGCTCAAAGTGGGCGACTACGAGCGCTTCAGGCAATCCGCCGGCAAGGGTGACAGCAGGATACTCGTAGAAGCCGTCTATCATGCAACGGAACTCCCCTACGCACAGTGGACTGACAGCACCACGATTTCTCTGAGACTCAGAGTCAAGAAGGGCGACCTCGAGTACTGCTCCGTGCTTCTCTCGCCCGGAAAAGGCGTTCGCGAAGTTCCGATGAAATGGTTCGCTCAGGATGGGATTTTCGAGTACTTCAGAGCGTGGATACCGAGTGTCTCCTCTCCAGCGGAATACGCCTTCAAGCTGCGCGACGGTTCGTGTGAACTCTACTATTCCTCGAGCGACTCCTGTTCGTCCAATCTTGACGACTGCCGGCCCTTCGTCATGAACTTTGCGGATTCTCTTACCTTCTTCACACCAACTTGGGCGGTCGGTCGAGTCTTCTATCAGATATTCCCCGAACGATTCAGAAACGGAGACTCCACCAACGACCCTCCGGGGGTGGAAACGTGGGACGCGGCGCCGGCAAACTTCAATTTCTTCGGTGGAGATCTCCAGGGCGTCATGGACGGCCTTGGCTACCTGGACAGTCTGGGAATAGGAGCGATCTACTTCAATCCGATATTCGAGGCCACTTCCAACCACAAGTACAACACTTCGGACTACATGAAGATCGACCCGCACTTCGGTACGGTCGAGACGCTCAGAAACCTCCTGGAGCAAGCTCACAAGAGAGACATCAGGATCATACTGGACGGCGTCTTCAATCACTCCGGGTACGAGTTCTGGGCCTTCCAGGACGTCGTTAAGAATGGGCCTGCCTCCAAATACGTGAATTGGTACACGTTCCACGGATTCCCAGTCGTCAAGGACCCCAAACCGAACTACGAATGCTGGTGGGGCTACGGGGACTTGCCCAAATTGAACACCAACAGCCCGGAGGTTAGAAAATACATCTTCGGCGTGGACGACTTCTGGGCGCGCCAAGTCGGAATCGACGGCTGGAGGCTCGATGTTCCGAACGAAGTTCCTCACGACTTCTGGAAGGAATTCCGGAAGGTGACCAAGTCTATTGATAAAGACAAGTACATAGTGGGCGAGATCTGGGACAACGGGGCTCCGTGGCTCAAGGGTGACGAATTCGACGCGGTGATGAATTACAGATTCAGGACGGCTCTCATTGATTTCTTTGCGACCGCGGAGACTGATCCGGAGCGCTTCGACGAAGTCCTGGGAATTCTGAGAATGGACTATCCGGACGCAGCGAATGGCGTCATGTTGAATCTGATCGGGAGCCACGATACGGAGCGATTCCTTACGCTCTGCGGCGGCGACGCGAGGAAGATGAAACTGGCGGTTCTTTTTCAGATGACCTACCCCGGTTCTCCCTGCATCTACTACGGCGACGAGATAGGACTCACCGGGGAAAAGGACCCGGGTTGCCGGAAGACTTTCAAGTGGGACCCGCAGAAACAGAACAGAAAGCTTCTCGAAACCTATAGGAAGCTCGTGGCGTTGAGAGACAATCATCCCAGCTTGCGCTACGGTGACTACCTCACGCTGCTTGCGGACAGGAACCGAAAGCTCTATGCGTTTGCGAGAGATAATGGAACTGAATTGGCCGTCGTCGTGATAAACAACGACGTTTCCAAACAACCCGTGGAAATCGACCTGTCGAAGCTCAAGGCTTTCGAGCCGGCAGACGCTCCCGGGTCGAGACTCCTCAGAGACGCTCTGACAGACAGATCATTCAGGATCGAAAAGGCAAAGCTCACGGTTCCTGCCCTGGAGCCCAAGAGCGGCCTGGTGTTGTTTCTTGAGTAGCAGATGGGGCGGGCAGTGAGAGCCCTCGCGGAAAAGTGATGTTTAGGAGGGTTTCGCAGTCATTGGGCAAGGACCGGCGGCGGACGAAACGAGACCGTTTGCGGAAAAGCGGCTGCAAGAGGGCCTGACAATGAAAGATGGGACCGGCTGTTCAACCGGTCCCATCTTTGGCCTCGGGAAACTGAAAAACCGGCCCCTGGACCAAGTTCTCGCAGGCTTGTCTTTCGTGCAAGCCTGCTTTCAGTAGACAATCACAAGCTTCTTGGATGTCTGTAGGCCCTCTGACTTCAGTTCATAGAAATATACACCGCTCGGGACTCTTGTCCCCTTCGAGTCAGTGCCGTCCCAGATTGCCTTTTGCAGACCCGCATCCAATCTGCCGTCAACGAGTATCTTCACTGCCCTCCCGGCAGCATCGTATACCGTAAGAGTCGCGCGTCCTGCTTTCGGAAGTGTGAACTGGAAAGCAGTCACAGGGTTGAACGGGTTCGGCACGTTCTGCTCAAGCCTGAGCACGCGTCCCTCGGGAACTCCACTTACTCCGACCGGCACGCAGTAGTCACCCCACGAGACCACCGGCAGAATCAATGGGTTCACGCCCACGGTGTCGTATACGGCGTCGTTCAGGAAAACGTCTCTATTCCCGGACAACGAGCATTCGTATGCGCTGTTGAAAAGATACTTGTACTGAACGGTCTTCCAGGTGTTCACGGGGAAGCGCACTTGGACGGAATAGATCTCGTCCCCGGACAGAGAATCAGGCGACACGCCGTCATCCTTCATGAAGGTGGTTGGCGGTACACTCCAATTGAGCGGATACTCGCTCCCGTCGACACCCACCGTGTCCTGCGAAGCGGGGTTCTTGGAACTCATGTCCACACGGAAAATCACGTCGATCGGCTTGGAAGTATAGTTGTCGGGAGCGACGTCCGCCCACCACACCGAGAAGGTATCGATGGCGGTCGAGCACGTGAGACCCGGATTAGAGTAGTAATGGTGATGCCCCTCCCATTCCGAGCACAGGTGTGTAAACTCGAATTCCACCCACGTTGTGTCAACGCCGGTCGTGCAGTCAGAAGGACGGGAGAAATCCACGGCCACCGTGTATAGGCTATCGCCGGACACGGCGTCCGGCGACACGCCGTCATCCTTTGCGAGGATGTCGCACGTGGGAGACCAGTTGAGCGGATAAATGTTGCCTTCTATGCCAAGCGTGTCCGGCGGAACCGAATGCGAACGCAGATGCAGGTTCATGTGAACTTCGAAGACCATCCGAGACAGGCAGAAACAGGCCTTGTTGGTCGTCCCATTGTTGACGATCGGATTGCCTGCGACGTCTTTCACGTTCGTCACAAGCACGTCATTGCTCCCGCCATACGAAAGGTTCGAGCTGAGCGCGAGCGTGACCTTCGAGAAATCCACCGCGTCTCTGGTGGCCGTAAGAACGTTCACGGCCCCGGAATTTACGGTGTAATTGCCCGCAGTCTGCGAAGTAGTGAGATCGACAGGCTCACTAAACTCTACCAGGATCGAATTGTGAGGAGCGACGTAGCTCGAAGCGCCGACGACGGTCGGAGGAGTTACATCACCGCCGGCTGCCCGCGCCACGTGAGTGGAGCAAAGCAACACGGCCGTGGTGCTCCAGTCTGTCGCATTCCAATCCTCCGGAGGATCGTTGGACGTGTCCTGCGCGTTGTCACCTGTACCTCCGCCAGTAGACCAGGCCTCGCACCAGATCTCGGAAGGATCCCCGAGCTTGGACTTCGCGATCTTCCATTCGAGGGCCGACGTAGATCCCACGCCTCTGGCTGCTCCGTCCAGCGTACCGATCTGGCTCCAGCTCGTGCCTCCCCACTGCCACGCCTGCGTGTTGCCGGTACCGTAGGGCACGACGTCCACCCACGTATAAAAGCCAAATTCAGGTTTGTGTGGAGCCGAGACTACTACGTTGCGACCCCACGCGTCGGATGTCGCGCCGTTAGTATCATTTGTCGTGTCTATGTAGATTACGTACTTCCCCCATCTGGTGACATCAATGTTGCCATTGATCGTAAAATAGAAATACCAGTAAGTGGCGTCGTTACAGACGTACAGCTGGACGAGATCCATGACGGCATTCCCGTTGCCGTCTCCAGTCTGATCGGTGGCCGCCGCCGTTCCGTAGCAGGCGTCGAGGGAACCGTCAATCACGGGCGTCCCGAATCCGTATCCGAGAACCTGCGGGGCAAAGACCAAAGCAAGGCCCAGACACAAGAAGCCTACGAGCATTCCCTTCATCAACCATCACCTCCGTGTGAACGTTTGACCAAGAGCTGCGGAGGGTGCATCACTCTCCGCAGCTCCAAACTTCGCCGGCGCCAGTTCGGCCGGCCATTTCAATTGTGGAGACCAGTGCCGGTCCTGTCCGCGGTCTCGGCCCAGGCATGCGCTCGCGACGAGCAAACGCTACCTGTAGAGGGCCTTTATCTTGCCCCAGGTCGTGGTGTTGACGTCCGTAGGGCAAGTCGGACAGTCAGGGGCTACGTACTCCCAGCCGTCCATCGGAAGCAGTTGATAGGAGCTGGAATCGTCAATGACAAACGTGTGATTACCCGTGCCCTCCCATGTGCTGCAGTTGTCTTTCTTGTACTTGTACAGGACGGAAGGATTGCTGCCCGCCGGGAACATTACTTCAACCTCGTAGTACTTCGGGCTTGGTCCAGGGCAAGGCGCGTACATGAAGACGTTGCCTCCCCAATTGGTGAGCTCCGTGTGGTCACCAGTCACGCATACGTCGCCCGTCGTCTCGGCGCCGTCAGACAGACAGAGTCTGAACTTCACGGTGACGTCGACACGCGTGGCGGCCGTAATATTGAGATAGAACGGAGGCTGGTTGCTGCACTGATCGCCACCGCAACCGTAAAGACTGTTGGGGGGACACGTGGTATTGTCACTCTCGTCGAGGACCACGCACTCAAAGACTTCCCGGACACCACCCTGCAGAGCGGAACTCGGGATCGTGCCCTTGTATTCGTCGTTGTCTCCTATGTCAGTGTTGTAAGCCATCGCCACACTTTCGTAGCTCACGGCGCCTTCCTGCTTGTAGTAGAGCGTGACGCTGATGCCGGCGCCCTGCCCGGTCGCGTCCGTCACACCTGCCTTATAGACCTGGATGTACACGTCGATGTTCCCGTTCTCGGCGTACGTACCATTGTTGCAAGGCCACACGTTCCCGCTCCACCCTATTACGGCGTACGCAGCAGAGGCAGACAGCAACAACGTGACCATTACCAGCAAGACTACTTTAGCCTTCATTGCATGTAACTCCTTCCCCGTGCAAGACTGCACAATCTACGCAAAGTCCCCGGCGCAACCCAGACGGTCGCACGGCGTCACGAACGCATCGGCATCGCCGCTTCACCATGTCCCGTATGACACCCAAAGCCAAAAAACCCCGGCAAGAGCTCTCTTCAATATCCGTTGAGTCGGATTCCTCACCTCCTCAGGCAAATCTAAAGTATCAATAGTTTGAAATAGAACTGGTTAGACCGGTCCAATCAAGACAAAACTTAAAAGCCTCGGTCTTCTCCAAGCTGGCCAATAATAGCACGAAACTTCAGGAAAGTCAACAGGAAACGGCCTCGTTGGAGCGGTGCGAACTCGAGCATCTGCACCTACTTGAGACGGCCGTTCCGAGCGCTTCCCTCGCGAAGCGTCTCCTCGGGAGGCCTTATCCTTCCGAAACTGCGATACAACAGCAGGTCGTAGATAATCTTCAGACCGCCCGCCAGGAAAAACGGTACATTCATGAGCAGCGGGTTCGCAAGAAGAACTCCGCTCAGGGCCGGCGACAGCGACGCGCCCACCGAACGGGCGATGGTCGTCACGCCTGACGCGGCAGAGCGCTCATCCGGGGCAACAACGGCCATCGTGTAAGACTGGCGCGTGGGCACGTCCATCTGTGAAATGCTGAAGCGCAGCAGGAGCACAACCACGGCCGCTGGCAAGGTTGGCATCAGAGGAACAAGAATCAGCAGTATGTTGGAAGGAATGTGTGTGAAAACCATCGTGTTTACGAGGCCTATCCGGGCCGCGATCCGCGCCGCAAGCAAGGCCGACACGCCTGCGAGGATGTTCGCACCAAAGAAGATGCCGCCCAGCACCCCAATACCGACACCGAATCTGACGTGGAACCAATACACCATGATGCTCTGAACGATCAACCCCCCTCCGAAGGCATCGAGGCCGAAGAGTGAACTCAGCCTGATCACTATCTTTCGCGAACGATGCAGACCGAGGAGGCATTTGACGGGCAGGCCGGCCGCAGGATTGCTGATCTCGGTCGAAGGAGAGAGACGGAGAAAGAGCAAAGCGAGTACCGCACCGCAGAGCGCATAGCCTATGAGAACCGCACGATATGATTCCAGTTGTGTGAAACCTGAAGTTTGCAGAATCTGAGCCAACAACCCGCCGAAGAACGCCCCGAGTGCGGTGGCAAAGGAACCCACCAGGTTGTACCAAGCGAAGACCTGCGTGCGCCTCTCGTTCGACACAAGTTGCGAGAGTGATGCCTGTTCAATCGAAAGAAAGGGCCCGATTTCGTTTCCACTCGGACTGATGACACCCACAATCGCGGCGGCGATGAGCAATACGGGATTGCGTGTCAGCGCAAATACCACGCCCGCCAAGACCATCAGCACCGCACCGAAAACGAGCATCCGACGTCGTCCAAGCCGATCGGCGGACGTCGTTATCCACAGGGAAATGGCTGCATCCCCGGCAAGCGCAAAGGTCAGCAACAAGCCTATCTTCTGCGTCGTCAGGCCGACTTGCGCCAAGTACAAGACGAGCGCGATGGACAAGAACCCGTATGCGAAAAGGCGGACAATGCGCGTGGCAAATAGGAGGAAAGTGTCATTTCTTGAACGCGCCATGGAGTCTTCCCTGGAATAGTTAAAGGGGCAGGCGAAGGCGGAACACGGTGCCTTCCGATTGTGATGTCGTGAAACTCACCTTGCCTCCCAGATAAAGCTCGCCGAACAATTTCATACCGTAGGTTCCAAACCCTCTCCCAGGGTCCTCTTTGGTGCTGAAGTGACGCTGGAAGACTCTCAGCGATACGTCTTCCGGAATCGCCTGTCTGTTCCAGACGCAGAAGGTGATCGCTTCCTCATCTACCTCGACCCAGAACCTCACTTCCCCACCCACTTCTGTTGCCTCGAGAGCGTTCATCAGCATGTTGGTCAGAATTCGTAGGAGGAGCGAGAGGTCGGTGACGAAACGCTGGTGGAGACCGGTCTGTCCCAGATTGAGAGATTTTCCGCTCGCCACCGGGTGGCCGGTGAAAAACCCACGCAGTTCGCGCACTACGTGCTCCGCCGTGATGTCTTGAAGCTTGAGTTCATACTCAGAGATGTCGTCCTTCGAGAGGGCCCTTTGGATTGCGACTTCCCCGGCCAACCGCGAGGACGTCGTGTAAACGACTTCCGCCAACTCGCGCATCCCCTTTTCGTCTGCCAGGCTCATGAGTTCGGACGCACCCTGCACTCCCATGATCAGGTTACTGATGTCGTGGAAGAAAAGGCGCTCGACCGCCGCCCAACGCTGCGAGGCTGTGATGTCCTGAAGAAGGAGTAGAATCAGCAGGCGCCCCTCAAACGTGATCAGGGATGAACGCACACGAAAGTAGAGGTCGAATTTCTTGCCGTTCTTCTCAATGGTCGTCGCGCACTTCCTTTCTTCGGGTTGCTCACTGGCCAAGCAGGCAACTATGGCTATCGCCGTTCCGCACGTGGAGCAGAACTTGCTCGTGCCACACCCGCCGGCGAGCTCGTGCGCGTGAACGCAGTTGATGGCTTCTCCCGGGCGAAGTCCTAACACTCTCGTGGCATCTTCAGCGCCCATCGTCTTGAGAAAGGCGTCGTTGACTGCCAGGATTTGACGCTGCGGATTCAACACCGCCAGCAATCCGCCGGCCGTTCTGAGCAGCCCGTTGACCATGGGATTCTTGCTGGCGAGGACGATGTCGCGCTGCAATTCGCCGTGGTCCGCGCGTCCGGCAGGAGCAAAATAGGTGTCCATACATCACTCCTCGCGTGTGTGAGCGGAGTTTCCCTTGAGCGCCATGTTCGCCAAGCCCTCGCCAATGCTAGAGTGCTCCGAGCCCCTCTTCAAGTGCGGTCTTGCACGACGGGATCCGCGCGGCGCCTACCGCTTGTCAGACCGATACTTCATCCCGAGCTGCTCAAAAAGAAACGAATACACGTCCGTCTCTTCCGCCACTCGCAGGTCCAGCGAGGTTCCGATACCGTGACCTGCGTGAGGATTTGTCCGCAGCAACACCGGTAGTTTGGAGCTCGTGGCTGCCTGAAGCCTCGCGGTCATCTTCCGAGATTGGAGCGGATCGACGCGAGCGTCGTTGTCACCACTCGTCATCAGGACGGCGGGATAGGCCGTGCCATCCATCACATTGTGATAGGGTGAGTAAGTGTACAGGGCCTTGAATTGTTCCCGATCCTTCACAGTTCCGAATTCCGTGACATTGAATTGCCCGTTCGGACTTAGTTCCACGCGGAGCATGTCGTAGATGCCAACCTCGCTGACCACGGCTCGAAACATCTCGGGATGCTGCGTCACGGCCGCGCCCATCAGCAGTCCGCCATTGCTTCCGCCTTCGATGGCCAGTCGTGACGGGTTCGTGTACTTGTTTTCGATGAGGTATCTAGCGCACGCGACAAAGTCATCAAAGACGTTCTGTTTTTTCGTGAGCTTGCCGGCCGAGTGCCATTCTTCACCATACTCGTCGCCGCCGCGAAGGTTCGCAACTACGTAGACGCCTCCTTGTTCGAGCCACAGACACCGCGAGTCCGAGAAGGAAGGCCTCTCGCTTACGGCAAAACCTCCGTAACCGGTGAGAAGCACCGGATTCTGTCCGTCGAGTCTGATGCCCTTTGGACGAATGATGCTCATGGGCACTCTCGTTCCGTCGTTTGACGTAGCAAACTCCCTCACCACTTCCATGTCGCTCAGGTTCGCGGGCGTCGTCACCGTCAGATCCGTCTCTGTGGATGTCCTCGTGGCCGGATCGAAACGGTAGTAGGTGGCAGGCCGTATGTAGGTCTGGCTACTGTAAAGAATCTCATTATTCTCGAGCGGCACGATTTCTCCCACGGACGAAACGGGTCTCACGGGGATGCTACCCGTTGCTTTGCCGGACAAATCAAACGTACGAATCTGACTCGGCCCACCCAGAACGTCTACGACGTACAGCCCATCGCCCGTCACGCCGAAGAAGTCAATCACGGGATCACCGGCAGGGACTATGGTCCGGGCTCTTGAGAGCTCCGGATTCGTGAGTGGCAAGGCGAGAATCTTGCCCCTGGGGGCATCTTTGAGCGACAGCAAGTACAGAGTGCCGTCTTTCCCAAGAACTGCGGAGATTACCCCGTCCGAAAACCGAGTGACTTGAGTCCACCTGCCTCGATTGTTCATCACGAAATGCGCGTACTCGCCGCCGTCCCCGTTGGCGACAGAGACAAGGAGGTAGCTCCCGTCGTCGCTAGTCTTGAGCTCGATCTCGGCTATTCTTGGAAATTCTTTCCCAACGACGTAGGTGTCAGTACTGGGCGGCGTCCCAAGCTTGTGAAAGTAAACCTGCTGATAGAAATTGGAGTCCACGGCAGGACGTTCATTGTCTCGCGGGTAGCGAGTGTAGTAGAAACCTGTGGCGCCCCGATTCCAGGCAACGTCTCCCCCGGCGGTAGCATACTGCACCCGAGGCACAACGTCGGGAAGCTTCTTGCCGGTTGCCGTTTCGAAAACGTAGACCGTGCCGTCTTCACTTCCGTTCTCTGAGAGCGACACTGCAATCAGCCCTCCGTCCAGCGAAGGGACGTACCAGTCTATGGCGGTCGACACCTTGGAATTGACGGCATCGGGGTCCACCAGCACGCGCTCGGACTTCGAACCGTCCGCGGATTTCATCACAACCAACATCGGATGGTTCTTCGGCGGCTGATTCTTCATCGCGAAAAGCAGACCGCCGCGCTCTCTGAGCGCGTAGTGCGACGCTGACCTGTTTTCAAGCTCTTTCAGACGATCAAAGATGGCCTTACGCGATGGAGTTCTGTCCAGATAGGCTCGACTGTAGCGATTTTGTTCCTCCAGCCACCTCTTGACTGCAGGAGCGTTGAAGTCCTCGAGCCAACGATAGTCCTCGCTCACGCTGATCCCGTGATATTTGTCGGTCACGGGCCTCTTCTGTGACTCTGGTGGTGCGGAGACCGCGACCGTCCCTTGAGTTCTGCCGCAGGAACAGCAACTAACTGCGGCGGCAGCCATCACGAACATGAGAAACCACCTCACGTTTGCCTCCTTCTCTGAGGACCGCGGAAACCTCTCTTTACCTGCCGGCGACGTCGTGCGTGACGACGAGCCGAACGGGCCACCGGCGCTAGACCGGAATTATCAAGCTATCCAGATCGCGCGGGTAGTAAGTGAGAATCTCTATGCCGTCTCCGGTTACTACGACTGTGTCGGAGTGGCGAAAGCCCCCCATTTCACTTGCGTACAGTCCCGGTTCCACGGTGAAGACCATGCCGGGTTTGATCACTGTCTTGTCGCCAATATCAAGGAACGGTCCTTCGTGATAGCGGAGACCGATTGCATGGCCGGTGTGATGCTTCCAGAAACGCATCAACCCCTCCGGAGCTTTGCCACGGCTACTGACGGCGGGATTGGGCGTGGCCTCCTCAGACGTTCGTCTGCTTTTCTTGGGTGAAACATGCCTGGCGGCCGGGACTCTGGTACCGGACAGGAGCTTCTTGTTGCTCGCGGCGTTATCTCCCGGCGCGTCCTCGCTGAATCCGACGTCGTTGCTCTCGTAATACTTCCGCACGGCCGCGTCAACGTCGGAGCATCTGGCCCCGGGCCTGAGCGCATCGAATGCGACCTCCTGCACCTTTTTCATGTGCTCGAACATTCGGCGCTGATTGTCCGAGGGGCGGCCCACTATCATCGTCCGTTCCAACTCCGAACCGTATCCCCACATCGGCACTCCCGCTCCGGTGACAAGCACGTCGCCGGGTTGAAAGGTGATGTTGTTGGCCAGCGCGTGCGGGATGGCCGCGTTGCGCCCTATCTGGCCCCGATAGCCGGCGCCGGCCCCTTCCGAAAACACACTCTGCGCGCGATAGAGCGGTCCAAGCGTGTCCAGCATCGCCACGGTCGCTTCGTTACTTGCGCGCATACTGACTTCCGTCTCCGTGGCGCCGACTTTCGTGTATCGCTGGAGCAGTCGATGGGCGAGGTTGCCCCATTTGACGCTCTCGCGAATGAGGGCGATTTCCGCCTCGCTCTTGATCATCATCATGTCCTCGACAAAACCGGTGACCCGCACAAACGTACCACCGGTCAGCTCGGTGAGCGACGGTCCACGATAACCCAGAATCCACGGGTAGCCGTCGCTATCCGAGGCGATTCTGCCTCCGACGCCCATCTCGCGCAAGATCCTCTTCAGAACTTGCGCGGGATGCGGGTCACAGGGATACTCGACGTAGTAGTCCACTCGCTCGAATCCAGTCTCCGATTTCGCGTGTTCGACCTCGAGGCGTGGCACAAACATCGCCTGTTCGCCCTTCGCGTTCATGACGAACGCAACGGGTCGCTCGGTCGGGATGAAGGCAAAGCCGGTGAAATAGAGGATGTAGTAGTTGTCGAATAGAACCACGCCACCCATCCGCTCGGCCCGGACATGATGGAGCAGCCTGGAGACGCGGGCCTGAAACTCTGAGGATCTGATGTTGATCGCCGAAACCATGTCCATTCTCCTGTGTCTTGCCCTGTAGGCGTGCAAACATGCGTTCGTGTCAAGTCTTGCCGACTTAGGAGTCTCGCCACCCCGGAAAGAAAATCGCGCGCTATGGAACTCTTCTCCACGGTGTGCTAGAGTCTATCACAGTGAGCGACGAGGGGAAAGACGTTGCAGGAAAGCAGACCTCACGCAAACCTCTTGACGCTCCCTCAGTGACAAAGGAACGTTGCAACTCGACGGAGACCGAAGTCAGAAGGAGGCAAGAATGAACTGGCCGGAGCTTCTCAAGGAAGAGATCGAACACGCTTACAGAGTTACGGAACGACTGACGGATCTAGTGGACGACAAAGAGCTTGACTGGAAGCCTTCCACCGGAACCAACTGGATGACGATCGGCCAGTTGCTCATGCACGCGACGAGCGCGTGCGGCGCCTGTTGTCGCGGTTTTGTCACCGGTGATTGGGGCATGCCGGACGGCGTGGACCTCAGCAACATGCCGCCCGAAGACATGCTGCCGCCGGCCGACAAACTCCCGTCCGTGAAGAGCGTCGCGGAGGCAAAGAGGCTTCTGAGGGAGGACAAGAAGGTGGCGCTCGACATGCTGGCGATGACCAGCGAGCACGATCTAGTGCACAAGATAGCCACCGCTCCCTGGGACAAGACTGAGATGATCCTCGGTCATCGCCTGCTCGAGATGGTGGGTCACCTGAATTCGCACAAGACCCAGCTTTTCTACTATCTCAAATTGCAGGGAAAGCCCGTCAATACGGGTCACCTCTGGGGCGCGTAGGCGAAAACCGCCGGCAGGACAGAATCAAGTGAGCTGAGCGGCGGCGTTGCCGCCGGCGCGTTCGGCGACCATCTCGCAGATCATTTCCAAGTACTTTCTATCGACGGAGTCGAACGCACTGAACTTGTGGGAATCAATGTCCAGCACGCCGATCACTTTTCTCCCTCGAAGAAGCGGAACTACAATCTCGGATTTCGTCTTGGGGGAACAAGCGATGTGGTGGGGTATCTTGGACACATCCGCGACCGACTGGGTGGTTTTTTTCCTCGCCGCAGCGCCGCAAATTCCCCTGTCAAACGGAATCGCCAGGCAGCCGTGCTCGCCCTGGTACGGCCCGATCTTCAGAAGATCCTTTTCCGTGACCCGGTAGAACCCCACCCAATTGAAGTCCTTGAAGGAATGGTACACTTCGCAGGCAACCGCGGCCATTATGGAGACGAGGTCAGTCTCGTTACCGATCAATCTCTCCAGATGAAGCAGAAGTCTCAGGTATTTCTGCTCCTTCTTGTTCGTCCTTGTGGCCACACGTTACCCCAGCTCCTACTCTTTCTTCTTGTTGGTAGAGATCTTCAGCGGCACGTAGAGTGGACAGAAACCAATCAAGCTCGTCAGCAGGAAGATTACGGCAATGATCCCCAGAACAATGCTGGCGACGCCGGATAATACTCGAGCCGCAAGCAATATGGCCACCGCTACGGCGACAATAAGTCTGACACCCCGATCGATCGCACCCATGTTCTTTTTCATCATACACCTCCGCGTGTGATACGTGTGATAGAAGGTTCATGATCGTTGATAGACACGATATCTCATAGGTTCTGCAGATCCGGTCTCTCGTTGAGCGTGCTAAGGCCGGTCCCGCTCAATGCCAACCGCTCAGGAGACCGAATATGGCTCCAAGTACTCCCATCGAGAATGCGACGACGACGACTATCAGACTGACCAAAGTCAGTATCCCTTGAATCGCGAAGTAAGTCCTGAGTTTGTCGAGTGCTCTGACGAGCGACGCCTTGTCGCCGCTGGTCCTCGCGCGCTCGATTGAGGAGGCGCACTGCATCAAGAGCACCCCCACCCAGATGGGGAGCCAGGCGATGACGATCCCGACCACAGTGAGAGCGGCGGCAAGCCCCTGGATAATCGAAAGAACTCCAATGAACTTGATCCAACCCTTGCTCTCATAAATGGGCAGGCTGATCTCACGAACACTGACTGCGCCGTCCTGCAGATTCTCTTCCATCCGTCCCTCCTCATCAAGTTCCTGATCGTCGCGGCCGGAGACATTTTGCACGAGCTACTGTCTACACTAAGACTGCTTTCGTTTCAACCAGAAATCAAACGACCGGCCGGGCACAAAAATGTCCAGTCCGACCGAGGGCGTATCAAGCGGATTTGTGACAACGTGCGACTCATTGCCCTCGATGTAGGCCGCGTCTCCTTCGCCAAGCAGTCTTTCGTCGCGCCTCTCTCCGTCCTTGTCGATCGTGACTGCCAGCTTGCCCTTCAGTACCACCAGCACCTGGGCGTAGGGATGTTCATGGCGTGGAGACGAGTGCTTGGGCGGTTTGACAATGTGTTCGATGGAGATGTCCTTCTCAGAACAGATGCTGACACGTCTCCAGTCCTTCTCAGGTTCGTAACGCTCGGCGTCCTTGAAGTGAATGACTTTCATCGACTTTCCTCCGTTCGTGCGGTCAACGCGACTGATGCTCCCCAGGCCCACGCCCTGGCCAGTCCCACTCTCAAGCCACAGTAATCTCGCAGAACAGGCTTGAGTTGTCCACCTCCATGATGTTTGCCCTCTGACCGACACTCACCGCCAGGGTCTCGAATTCAGCGTCACCAACGGCCGTTCCAGTGAAACCGTCCTTGGCGACGATGACGCCGTTGCCGGTCCTTTGGCAGTCAATCTCACCCACGAGACCGTGGGCGGCCTGAATTTCGAACCACTCCAACCTGTGATTCCAGAATTTTGGCGAATAACTTGAGAACAGCACGGTGCCACCCGGTTTCGTCACGCGAACCGCCTCCGCAAAGAGCTTCCGTCTGTCGACGTGGAACGCCGAGATTCCGTTCTGGATGCAGATTGTGATGTCGAACGCGCGACCGCCCAATCCCATGCCGGCGGCATTCATGGCCGCAAGGTGCAGGGACGGAAACGCACCCACAAAGTCCCGAGCCATTTGCAGACTCGTGACCGAAGTGTCGATCCCCACTGCGACGCGCACCTTGTCGACGAGTCGCTTGAGAACTCTGCCGTACCCGCACCCAAGCTCCAAGGCGATCATACCCGGAGAAATCCTTTCAAGAACAAGGTCTATCTCGGCCTCCAGATACGCCTTGGTTCTGGGTGGCGCAAGATCGTACACCGCTCGCAGGCGCTCGGCAGACAGCTTCTCGGAGTAGTAGTCGGTCACTGTTGCACCCCCCCCACGCCGGCGGCTTTGGATCGAATGATGTCACAGTTCCTGCAGACAGCAAACGCTGTCGGGACGAGGACGGCGGCAATTTGCACGGAGGCGTTTTTCCTGTGACGCTGACTTCATTTATCGCTTCCGTCTTTCATTGTCGCCGATATAGAATGGATTCGCAATGTTTGAAACCAGGAAAAAACGACGAGAACGACTGCTGAGAACGCCTCTTTCCCCCGAGTGGCTCGCGATTGTGGAACGGCGCGTCCCGTACTATCGAATACTCCCTCCGCGGGACCGGCTCGAGCTTCAAGGGCTAGTCCAGGTCTTTCTGGCCGAGAAGCACTTCGAGGGATGCGAAGGTCTCGATATAACGGACGAGATCCGCCTTACAATCGCGGCTCAGGCATGCATCCTTCTGCTCAGACGAAAGACTGCTTTCTATCCGTCACTAATCTCTATTCTTGTATACCCGCGCGCATACGTTGCGCCCATGCGCAGGCGCGGACCGGGAGGAATCGTGTCGGAGGGCCTCGACACTCTCGCAGGTCAGACGTGGGACAAGGGGTCTCTGGTTCTTTCGTGGGACGACGTCGTACGAGGCGCTTCAGACATCCACGACGGCCGCAACGTTGTGTTTCACGAGTTTGCACACCAGCTCGATAACGAGGCGGGCGTGGCAGACGGGGCGCCTCTCCTGCCGGCTCCTTCCATGTATGCGGCGTGGGCGCGCATTCTGGGGAAGGAGTACGGGGCGCTCGTGGACAACATTGAACAGGACAGGCCGACGCTGCTCGACAGCTATGCGGCGACGAGTCCGGCCGAGTTCTTCGCGGTGGCTACTGAATTCTTCTTTGAAAAGTCTGTCGAGCTCAAGACGAGACATCCGCGACTGTACGCGGAGCTCAAGATTTTCTATGAGCAGGATCCGGCGTCGCTCGCCGCGGCCGCTCAACAAAACGAAGCCGACCCTTGAGTGGCGAAGTTCGCATCGAGCCCGGCAAGGCGTCGCTCGTCCGAACTCAAGCCGCAGAATGGTGCCCACAGTAACGTTGCCGGTTTTCGGCGCTCGTAGCGCCTGCCACCGTCCTTTCGCCGCGGCTGAGACTGCCGTCTTAACGTTCCATCAACTCACGAAGTTGTAGAGTGTGCCTCACCGGATGCATTACGGCGTGCTCGAGCATGGCGTCAACGCAGTACTGAACATTCCATCTCGAAGGGTAAGTACGATCGCCGAACGCCTCCTCGGGTACCTCCGCCAGGCGCGCTCTCCATCTGTCCAGCAGATGCTCGAGATAGGCCGCCGACTCGGCCTCAATCACGGCCTGTTCCGGAGCCGGCGATATTTCCGGATCGGAGAGCTCGAGCTTTTCGCAACTCCAGACCATGTATGATCTCGCACACCCCAGGACGTGCCTCAGCACGGCATCCGGGGAGGAATAGTCCGGGTCGGAAGTCTCCGGGAGCGCCGTCCCCGAGGACTTGAAAAGTCGCCAGGTCTCCAAAAATTCGCGCAAGTGTCGCTCGTGCAGCAATACGAGGGCGCGTGCTCCGCGATATCGATATTCGTTTTGTTCTAGCATGAGATCTACTCCCCTCCCGAGAGAATATACTCTGCGTTTCTGCCGAAACGGTGATTGATGTCGCCTAGGATAATTGATAGTCTACAAGATAGTATACAAGAAAGAGGTCGCACCGGGGAACCGGTGGACTCCGAGGACATTCCGGACGAGTGGAGAAACGCATGAAGATAAAATTCCTGGGTGCGACGCGTCAAGTAACCGGATCATGTCACTTCTTGGACGTCGAGGGAGTCAAGATCCTCATCGATTGCGGAATGTTCCAGGAGCGGGACTATTCGTACAGAAACTGGGAGCGCTTTCCAGTACCTCCCGAGCAGATCGAGTACGTTCTCCTGACTCACGTTCACCTGGACCATTCCGGCCTTGTGCCGAAGCTCGTCAGGGAAGGCTTTGCCGGCAAGATTCTTCTGACCTCCGCCTCCGGAGAGATGCTTCCGATCGTACTGATGGACTCCGCCAGGATTCAGGAAGAAGACGCCGCATTCAAGAAGAAACGGCATGCGAAAGAGAGTAGAAAAGGCCCCTACCCGGAAATTCCTCTATACACCGTCCACGACGTCGACAAGTGTCTTCCCCTGCTCAGGCCGGTTTCCTACGGAGATTACGTTCCGCTCAACGACAGGGTCAAGGTCTGTTTCCACGACGCCGGCCACATTCTCGGCTCGGCCATGATCGAAGTAGTCGCACAAAACGAGAACGGGGCGCGGAGCATCGTCTTTTCCGGGGACGTCGGCCAGTACGACAAACCTCTCCTCAACGATCCCACCACATTCAAGCGAGCCGACTACGTTGTGATGGAGTCCACTTACGGAAATCGTGACCACGAAGACCCGCAACACGTGGACAAGAAACTGTGTGACATCGTTGTCGACACGGTGAAGACAGGCGGAAACGTTCTCATTCCCACTTTTGCCATCGAGCGCGCCCAGGAGCTTCTCTACTACTTCGGCCGCTTGGCGCGCGAGCACTGCATGCCTTACATCCGAATCTTCCTCGATAGCCCCATGGCCGTGGAAATCACCAGGGTCTTCGAGCACTACGAGAAATGTCTCGACGAGGAGACACGTGCGCTCTTCAAGAACGGTGGGTCTCCCTTCGAGTTTCCCGAGCTGAGGCTCGTTGAATCGACGGAAGAATCGAAGGCCATAGACCAGTTCAAGAAGCCGGCGGTCATCATGTCCGGCTCGGGAATGATCACGGGCGGTCGCATCAAGCATCACCTCGCAAGAAACATCACCAATCCCAAAGCCACGTTGCTCTTCGTTGGATACCAGGCCGCGGGAACGCTCGGGCGCATGTTACTTGACGGCGTCTCGCCGGTGCGGATACACGGACAATCCTATCCTGTCCGCGTCAGGATAGAAAAGATCGAAGGATTCTCTGCTCACGCGGGCATGAGTGACTTCAAGCGCTGGCTGGACGGCTTCGCGTCTCCGCCGCGGCGTGTCTTCCTGGTCCATGGTGAAGACGACGCCATCTCGAGCCTGGCGCACGGCATCGGTACGAGAGAAGGCTGGCAAGTAAGTATTCCGCAGTACCTGGAAGAGTACGAGATATAGGTAGGCGCGCCCGCGGCGTGCCGTGCAGGCCGGAGCCACTCTCCGCATTCGTCGGCTCCCTACGGCTTCTCGTCCGTTCTCTCGCGACCCGGGATGTTGAAACCACGCTTCGACAATTGCTCCAACACTTCCTTGGACGACGGGTGCCACTGCCCCCATTTCCGTGATACATGCTCCGTCCACCCGTAGTTGTCAAAGGTGTACGTTTCCTCGCGGTTTCCCTCCAGTGGCAGCATGTTCTTGCCCCCGCGGTAGTAGTCTTGCGCCAGATATCCCTCATCCATTTCCTTCATTGCCCGCCCAATCACTTCGTCGCTGAGTTCGGGGTAGGCGTCCTCGAAGAGAACGAAGTCCATCGGGTATCGCGGCCGGGGCGTCGGGTCTTCCGCGGGATAACCCATCGTGAGCTGCACAAGCGGAAACACTCGTTTGGGCAGGCGGTAATCTCTGGCGATTCGATCCGCCATGTGCGGGGCCGCCCCCAGAAAGCAACTCCCCAACCCGAGGCTCTCCGCAGCAATGACCATGTTTTCGGCCATCAGAGCCGCGTCTTGAATCCCCAGTATCAAGACGTCCGCGTCATTCATCACAAATCGCCAGTTGCGACGGGCCATGATGAGCTCGAGCTTGTGAACGTCGAGGCAAATCGTGAATAGCAAAGGCGCGCCCAACGGAATTCCCTTCTTTCGCGACAACAGGACGCTGTAGAGTTGAGAGGCAAAGGGGGCCTGTTGCCCTGCGCGCACGATCGCCTCTATCTTCTCATCGGACGGTGCCTCGTCCTTGTAGCTACGAATAGATTTCCGGTTGAGCATCGTTTCAATCACTGAGTTCCTTGCCACTGTGGTTCCTCCTCAAGAGCGAGAGCGGTTTGGCAGCAAGTCGCCCTTTGCCTTTCCGGTGACTACCATAACCCGGGGATCAATCTCTTGGTCCGTGCACAGTAAGCCGAATATGAAGGGCCCAGCGCCTCGCGGAGTGCCTTTTCTTCCTTGACGATTCGATTCAATATTGCGAACGTGATTGGTACCACGAGGAACAAGATGCTGAGCCAATTCGCAAAGAAAACGCCCAGGCCGACGAATGCTATTAGCAGACCCGTATAGGATGGGTGTCGAACATATTTGTATGGTCCTCTCTCTATCAGTTCGTGATTTCTCTGGATAGCCACGTCAACGGTGAATAGGCGACCCAGTGTGATAATGGAATACCAGCGAATCGTCAGCCCCACGATTGTGAGACCTATTGTAAGCGCATAGTACAACAGTGCCGTGATATGCATACGCGCGACCGTCACCCACTCGGACCCGATGGCCAGCATCAGAGACAAGACTATTACAATCCAGAGCAGAGGCATTGATCCTCGATCCTTCACTTCTGCTTCTTTTCGATTTGCGCGCTTCAAGAATGCCATGGTCATTTCCGAGGCACCGAATAGAATGACCACCACCCATCTGATGACACTCAGGCCCATTTGTACCTCCCGTGAATGAGGACGGATCCGTCTACCCTGCCTACTGCTTCACCCCGCCCAACGTCAGGCCGGAGACGAAGTATCGGTTGAGGAAGAGAAACAGTATAACCACCGGCAGGGACACGAGCACGCTTCCCGCGGCATAATTGGCCCACTCTGTCTGGAAGGTGCTGCTTAGGCTTTCGAGTCCAAGAGGAAGCGTATAGAGAGTTCTCGTGTTGATGATGACCCTGGCCACCATGAACTCCGACCAGGCCGCCATGAAGGAGAAGATTGCCGTTATCGCCAGGGCAGGCGCCGCGAGCGGAAGAACCACCGTTCGGAAGGCTCTCCAGTACGAGGCTCCGTCTATGAGAGCGGCTTCCTCGAGTTCCTTCGGAATTGTGTCATAGTAGCCTTTCATGGTCCACACGCAGAAAGGAAGTGCCGTGACCACGTAGGCGATCGCAAGGCCCCCCAGCGAGTCAAGAAGTTGAAGTCCCTTCATGAGGACGTAAAGGGGAAGAAGCAACATTGTTGCCGGAAACATCTGGGCAATGAGAAGCGAGTAAAGGCCGGACTTTCTCGCGACGAACTTGAAGCGAGAAAAGGCGTACCCCGCCGTAGCCGCGAGGAAAACACCGATCAGAGTCACAATGCCCGAGACGATGGCGCTGTTTCTGAGCCACAGAGGAAATTCCTTCTCAAAGAGAATGGAATAGTAGGCATGGCCCGTGGCGTCCTCAGGGATCAACCGAAGCGACGTGGAGTAAAGTCTGTCAGCAGGCCGCAAGGAGATCCCGACTATCTGAAGTATCGGATAAAGCGTCGCAAGAGTAATGCAAACAAGCACGACGTGCGCGACGATCGTCTTTATCCTCGCTCCGCTTGATGCAGACCTTCTCCTGGTAATTCGCGTGGATTTCATTCGAACGCCGACTCCGTTATCTTGAAATATCTCATGGAGGCAAACACAAACCCAAGAAGCAGGAAGAACACAATTACCGAGAAGGCCGCGGCGTAGCTGTACCGGTAATAGGTGAAAGCGGCCTTGTAGATGTACGTCACAAGTATGTGAGTCTTATCGGCCGGCAGGCCGCCGCCCGTCACCAACCAGATGACGTTCATGTTGTTGAACGTCCAGATGGTTCCAAGGACGACCGCGGGTGCGAGAATCGGTCTGAGCAGGGGAATCGTCACGTTCCTAAGTTTTCCCAGGGCCCCCGCTCCGTCAAGGTCCGCGGCTTCGTAGAGTTCGTGCGGAATGCTCTGCAGTCCACCCAGCGCCACGATCATCATGAACGGAAAACCCAACCACACGTTTGTGATAATCGGCGCGACGAAGGCCCACGTGGCGTCGGAAAACCATGGAATCGGAGCGTGATGAAACACCTTCATCAAGATAAGGTTGACCGACCCGTACTCGTGGTTGAACATCCCCTTCCACGTGAGTGCGCTTATGTACTGCGGGACCGCCCACGGAAGAATGAGAAGCGAACGGAAAATTCCACCACCGTAAATTCTCCCGTTGAGAATCAAAGCAATGGTGACTCCGATGGTCACGTGGAAGAACACGTTCACGACGGTCCACACGACAGTTTTGCCGAATACCCAGTACAGTTCTCTCTGGCCGAAGACTTCGGCGAATTGTCGAAATCCTACAAACGTGGAATCCTGGAAGTGGTACATGCTCATGTTCTTGAAAGCGAGGATGAAGTTGTAGATGAGCGGGTAAAGTACCACTATGAGCATCACAATAGCGGTGGGTAGAACGAGCGTGTAGGGAAAAAGCCTTCTGTCGCTGGTAAAGCGTGACAGGAACACGCCCCTACTCCTTCATCTTGGTGATCGCCTCGACTGCGGCCTTCTGCATCTTGTTCGCGGCCTCTTGCGGCGTTATCTCGTTGTTCAGGACATTCTGATACGAGGGACGCATGCTGTCCCAGATCGCTCTCATCTCGGGCACCACGGGCATCCTGCGGCCCAGTTTGACCTGAGCCAGAGACGTTTCAAGAAACGGATCGCCCCTGGCGAGCAGGCTTTCAGCCGCCGCCTTCCTCGCGGGCAGCATCTTGATCTTCGTCGCGCTTTCGACCTGATTCTCGGTGGACGTAAGAAAATCGACGAGCTCTTTCACAATTGGAAGCTTCTTCTCGGGACAGTTCACATTCACGGAGTATCCTTTTGACGAGACCATAGGCGTCGGCCAGAGTCCTGTCTCCGACATCCTGGGTATCGGCGTCAGCCCTACGTCAATACCTGCGGAGATGTACCCTCCCCAGGACCACGGGCCGTTTATTATCATTGCAGCTTTCCCCTCTTTGAAAAGCGTTTCGGCCTGCTGGTAGTCGCATTCTGTAGGCATGACGCGGTACTTTATCCGCAAGTCTCTCACGAACGCGAGCGCCTTTGTCATGGCAGGAGAATCAAGCGTCGGATTGTTGTTCTTGTCCATTACCCAACCGCCGAAGCCACCAAGGAAAGGCACCAGCCAGAAGGGTTCGACAGCGTTAAATACGAGGCCGTACCTATCAGTGACGCCGTCGTGATTCTCGTCAACAGTGTTCTGCTTGGCGAAGGCGATGAGCTCATCGCTGGTAGCAGGCGGTCTCTTCACAAATTTCTTGTTGTACGCGAGGGCAAGATGATTGCCAACCTGGTCTGGAACGGCGTAGATGTGCCCGTCCAGGGTGTCCAGGCTCCCCTCTATGAACTGGGCGAAAAAGGCGGCGCCGAAGAGTTCGTCCAGCGGGCGGACTAGTTTCATGACTGAGAACGGCCCGATCTGATCCGACGGGCCAAAGACAAGGGCGGGGCCACCGCCGGCCAAGGCCGCCGTCTGATACTGCGTTCTGAGTAGCTCGGTCTCGAAATGGAGTCTTGTGATGGGCACATCGGGGTGAGTTTTCTGGAAAACCGCGATCCTGGCGTCTAGAAGCTTCTGCTCCTCGGGGTCCATCTGCTCCCAGACCGCTATTCCCTTTTCCTCTTTCTTGGCACAGCCGCCCGCGAGGTAAAGCACGGCCGGCACGGCAAGAACAGCCGCAAGAACGCACAAGAATACGCGGAGAAATCGCACGGACTTCATCATCGACTCCTTACTCCTACTTCCCCATAATCTTAACGCCCGGTATCTCTACGAGTTTCCCCGTCGCCTTGAAGGCACCGAGAATGTCCTTCTGACTCTGACCCGGCGGTACGATCAGGTCGATTATCCCTGGCTCGAGCGAGGAATTGACGCTCCCGCCGAAGCTCCATTCTTGTGACGTTGTCGTGATCGGCCTCACGCGTCCGGGGCTATAGCCGTCGTGCCCGACCACGAACGCAATTACCTTCCAATTCCGGTCGGGCTTGCCGACGAATTCCACGGGGACTTTCACGGTAATCGTGCGCGTAAGCGGGTCACCCCACGCCGCAACCCGTGCGCGGGGAATACGTTTCAAATCCACATCGTACAAGCCCACTTCGTCCATGTTCGCCATGACGTAGTATTCCCATTCCGACCCGGACCCCGCGTTGGCGTTTCTCGCAGTGTAGAGCTGTTTTGCGCCGCTGCCGGGTTTTCCGTCCGTGTCGATATAAAGATCAATACCCTGGAGACAGAAGGCAACGTCGCCGCCCCAGGGGTCCGTCAGGTCGCCCGCGATCGACACTCTGAAGAATATGTCGGTGCTGTCCATAGAGACCTCGAAGTGCTTGGCGTCGTATGCCCCACCTACAAAGACAGCGTTCGTGGGGTACGTGTAGCTGCCTGGGCCGTTGTCGTCGCCGAGAGGGTCGTCCATGGAAAGGAGAGTCTTCTCTGTACCGCCCGGGAGAGGACCTTTCCCGGCGGCGGACACAGTCGCGGCCCTCGCACCGACTCCAATTATGGATTCCGACAGGTATTCCGGCGGCTCTTTTCCCATGAGAACGTATGCCTGCTTGAGAGTGTTCCTGAAGGCTTCGTCAAAGCGCTCGTCGTTACCTGAATCCTTGTCTTTTCCGTACCACCAGAACCAGTCGCTTCCCTCCGCAGCAAGAAGGAGCTCGTAAACCTGTGCCACCAAGCGTGCGTCAGGCGCCTTCACGGCAGCACCGGCGGCCTTGCCCCGGTCACCGACCTCCTCCCCTTCGCCGGCGGCCGCGCCAGCCTTCCATTCCTCGAACGCGCGTCTCGCAAGAGTCAGGTCGTCCCAGGCCGCGTCTTCGTCCGGTTCACCAATCCACGTCGCGAAGGAATGTCCGTCCCACGAACCCGCCCAGAGCTTGTCTACCACCGGGAGGGTCTCGAGAGGGTGGGTTCTCAGAAACTCGCTGATGGTCGTCGTCTTAACCCAGGATGCCTTCGCAAGTTGAGAATAGAGTGCGCGCAGAAAATCTTTCCCGTCGTTCTCGTAGTTCTGCCAGGGGTTCTCCCCGTCGAGGATCACAACAACTATGTGATCTTTGTCGGAGTCTGCAAGGTCCCGCTGGATGTTGGAAAGGTTCTTGATAAAATCGTTGGCGGCCTCGACCGGGTCCACGCGGGCGAACTTGAAGCCTATGTCGTTGGAAAAGCCCGTGTCCCTGAAGACCAGACCAAGCGATGCTCCGTTCTGAGTGCCCCTGTAAATCGAGAATTTCTCTTCGTCCGTCAGGTTGGTCTTCCCGAGAGACTGGGCGAGATTCTCCATGTCGGTGGCGAACCACTTGAAACCTTGCGAGGCAACGACGTCGATTATTTCCTGCGCAACCGCTCCTTCTCCCGGCCACATTCCTTCCGGTTTTCTGCCGAACCTCTGTTCGTAGAACGCAGAGGCCCTCCTCACCTGCTCGGTGGCGTCTCCAGGAAAACTGAACCGCTCGGAGGGCAGCACCACGTTAGGCATCGCGACCTGCGCGAGGTCTGTGTCATAAATGAGAGGGAGAATGGGGTGATAGAAGGGCGTCGTCGTGACCTCGATCCGGCCCGCGTCTTGGAGTTTCTTGTGAATCGGAATCACGTTCCGCATGATTTCAATCTGCGCGTCAAGAAGTCTCTTCTTCTCGGCCTCGGTAAAACCCTGCCCCTTCTTGACCAAATCAGAGAGATCAATCTTCAAGCCCGAGGGAAGCTCGACCCCACCCTTGAGGAAATCGGGGTCCATCCAGGCCAGATTGAACCAGACCTGCAGGTCGAGAAAGTCTTGGGCCGAATATCGCGGCACGCTCTCGAGCAGCTTCTCGGGGCTAAAGCCGACCCGCCTGTCTCTGAGCTCCCGGTAGCGAGGAAAAGGGTCTATCTGGTTGGACCAGTTTGCGTCAAAGAATCTCGCGAGCAAGAACACCTTGTCGTCCTGCGTAAGCGCACTCGCCGGCCTGGCGCTCAGTCTGAGCATCTTGTCTGTGGGACCGTTTGTCTCGTAACCTCGGACTATTTCCTCCATTTGAGTGAGAAGAACCGGCGTGAGGTTGACAGAGTACTTGAGTCCTTCGAACTCCTGGACCATCGCCGCCATGTCGTAGTAGTCTTTCGCGCAGTGAAGCCTGACCCACGGGTCGAGGTATTCCCCGCTGACCGAATCTCGTTCGTAACGAGGCTGATGCTGATGCCACAAGATCGCGAAGTAGATGGGTCTGCCCGACGCAGTAATCTGTCCCACTATCGGAGCCGGAGATGGTTTCTTTGCAACTTCCATTGAGACCTCACCGTTCTCGAGGACCACGATCACCGAGTTGGATCCGCCGTAGGGATCCGGCGCCTTTGCCGGATTCGCAGGATCTTCCTTCCACGTTCCATCTATGACGAACTTATATTCGTAACGGCGAGGGCTTAGCCTCTTCGTGAGCCTGAAGATTCCGTCTTCGTCCTTCGTCATGAGGTCGGCCTCCGGAGCCCAGTCGTTGAACTCTCCTGACAGATAGACGGCCTTCGCGTCGGGAGCATAGAATTGGAATTCAATTCCCTCCCCCGTCTTCTGAGGTGGCCCCGCAAATGCAGGCGGCGCTTGGAACGGTGCCGTGGCGGCAAACGCGGCGAGAAATACCACGAGAAATGCAGTCCCCAGCAAGACCAGGTTTGGCCGTGACTGTGTCTCTTTCATCAGGCCCTCCTTCGGCGCACAAGGTGAGTCCTCATCCATGCCGACTTCTAAGACACTATTTCCGAGAGAAAACGGTTACTCGCTGACATCTATGACGGAGTTGAAGCCGCCGTACGGGTCGGCAACCTTGTTGGGGTTATCGGGATCCACGTTCCACTGCCCGTCCACAACAAACTTGTACTCATGCTTTCCCGCAGGGATGGCGATCTTGATTCTCCAGATTCCGTCTTGGCCCTTCTTCATCCCGTCCTTGTCACCAGCCCAATTATTGAAATCACCGGCCAAATACACGGATTTGGCGTCCGGCGCGCTCAAGGTGAATTCAACTTCACTTCCCTTAGGCGCGGCTCTCGTCCCAGCGTTCTCGAGAGAGGCAGCGAGAGAAAGGTAGGGCACGTCGTACTTGATGCCTTCGGGCACCACAAGGAACGTGTTCTGATAACCAGTTTCATTCTCTATGTCTGGATTGTTTGGATCCTTCTCCCATCTCACCTGATCTACTACAAACTTGTACTGATACCTTCCCGGTGGAAGAGGAACGTAGATGCTCCAGATTCCCTTTTCGTCCGACGACATCGGGTCAATGTTGGGATCAAACCTGCCGCCACCCTGCGTCCCTCCCCAGTTGTTGAAGCTTCCGGCAAGATTGACCTGGCGCGCGGCGGGCGCCTCGTACTGAAAGATGACTCCCGTGGGAGTGGGGTGCGGCTTGGGTATCCTGGTTCTTATTGCTCTCATCACGGCGCAGCCGGAGACAAGAAGAACCAGGCAGAAGACGAACAGAACGACGGGGCGATAAGAACCGAGAGCAGGCGCGTGGATTCCAAAGCTACTTCTCTTCACGAAATTCACACCTCTCTTGATGACCGGAGAGCCCTCGCTCACTCGGCGACAGAGAGCTCTCGCCGACGAGATCGCCGCGGAGCCGGGTTGCTAGAAGTTTATGACACCCATGAGGGTTATCATTGTGACGTCGCTCAAGGCTCGCTCGGCGGCAAACACGTCCACGCCATGCTCCCACATGTAAGCGTCACGCCAGATCTGTCTGCCGTTTCCGCGGCCCTCCAGAGGAGCGTCCTTATAGTAGACCGGATTCACGTGGTATCCCAATCGCAGCTCTATGCTGGGGCTCGGAGCGTAGACCAAAGCCACGTATGGGGAAACATAGGAATCCTCCGGCGACGGCTCTTGGCCTTTGTTCGCCGCGTAGACCATCCTCCTCACATCCCACACCGTCGCCACACGCTGCGTCAGTTCCAATTTTCCCGAGACGATGAGCTCTCGAGTATCATAGCATTGTGACGCATACAATTGGTCCGAGATGGAAAAGCTCGAGAAGAACTGCCCCTCCGGATTATTCTGGATGTATTCGTAGTCGAGTCCCAGGGTGAGCCTCCCGCCCAAAAGCCCGAGAGAAAACCCCGGCGCCACTCTCCATCGCTCGTTGGTCTGAGTGGAAGGAACCGTCGGAGAAACCGAATCTGCCACGGAATAGGCGCGCTCCATCCTGGTTCTATCAACCTCTATCAGGCCGCTGAGATTCTTGAACACGAAGCCAAGATCCAGCTCGGTAATGTCGTTGTTTCTCTCGGGCAAAAGCGGAAGCTCTGCGACCGAGAAACCGGAAATCGAGCCGATTCCTGTGAACGTATTCACGGAGGGATCCGCGAACGGCGCGCGACGAAAGTCAACGTAGAGATCGCCCGCCTTCATCGCCTTGTATCGTTGGATCTCGTGGCTGATCGAGAGCTTGAGATTGTCGTTGACGTCTCTCTCGAGAAGCGCCTTGACCCGGTGGCCCGAGTCTTCGCCGATCGGAACGTCGATGGAGCCGTTGGCCGTGCTTGTTCCCTCGAGCCTCTCCTTGTTTCCCACGTCCCATGCGGCGCTCCAACTCCAGTAGGCATATTCGACGGTGCAACGCAGCTTTCTGGGCAGCATGAATCGAACGTCGGTGGCGAGTGTCTGATCGGCGGTGCCGAGTTCGAACCAGTCACTGGAGGAACCGGTCGCCAGTTTGAAAGAATCTATGTCCGCGCTGCCGTTGGCACCGCTCACAAAATCCACCCACCAGCCGTTCTGTAGGCGAAGCCAGCTCAGACCAGCGCGAACCAGGCCGGATCTCAGCTCCTTCGTCAACCTCGCGCCCATAACGTCCGTGCCGGTGTCGTCGTACGTAGAAGGATTGTTGAATCGGTCAAAATCGTAAACGTCGGTGTACATCATGGTGCCTTCGACACCCAATCCGTGCGCCGTGAAAACGGCGCCCTGAGTGCCGCGGCCGTAGTCCAAGTGCTCCTCCCTGATCGTTCCCCTCAGGTCCTCGTGGCCCAGCAGCTCGAGAGGTTCATCAAAGCTGAGAAGTTCCTCGTTGTAGTATCCCTTGATGTCGAAGGCAGAGGTCAGAAGATTCAGGTGGCCGGAATAGATGCTTCCCTGCGTTTCCTGGAGTGTTCCCGTGCCCGTGTCGAATTGGATTCGCACCGACCCGCCGACGTTGTCACTCGCTTTCACGTTGACGTCCATGTTGAACTCGTGCTCCGGCCTCGTGAGTCTGAGTCGTTCATCGCCGGCAACATCAGATTGCGCGGGATATGTAGCTCTGAAGTAACCGTTTATTGCAACTCTTGACCCCAACGAGGTGTTCGAGAACTTGCGCACGGTGGGTTTCTCGACCAGGTTGCCTTCCGCGTCTATTTCGATTTGAGAGTTCCCGTTGTCTCCAACCACGATGGGATTGTCGGGATCTGCTATCCAGCTACTGCCGTTGACGACGAACTTGTACTCGTACTTGCCGGGACCCAGAGCCATGGCGACCCCCCAGACTCCCTTGCCGTCCTTCGTCATGGGATTGGTGGTGGTACTCCAATTGTTGAATCCGCCGGCCACACTGACGCTTGCCGCACCCGGGTCTTCGTACGTGAACTCGTACCCGAGCGCCGTCTTCTGGACGGCGGCGGTACAGTAAGGGACCACCGCAAGGACGATGACCAAAGCGAGAAGAAAACCTACGGGAAAGGGTCCTCCGGGCATGGGGCTTCCTGGCAACTCCCCGCCCGACCTCATCCCGGACTTTCTATGCGGTTTCTTGCCCCTCGTTTTGCCGGACCTCTTGTTCGCCTTTTCTCTTGACCGCCGTGTCCGCTTCTTCATTGCGCTTCCCCTCTCACGTCTCCGTAATATGTCTTCATCTTGCTGGCGTGCTTCTCCCTGGTGGCACGTCAGTAGTACATCTTGAGGAAGAGTTTGACGTATCTCTGCGTGCTGGCGTTACTATCCCATTGCACGAAATCATCGTCGTTGACGAGGTCGTTACTCTGGTCCGGATTTCCGAATTCGACGAAGCCTTCTCCGCTCGTCCAGCCGGTGTACCTCAGTTGCAGGAACACCGTCTGGCGGGACTGCGTCGGCACATTGACGTTCATCACCCTCGAGTAGAACTTCCACTTGTCGGAAAGGTTAACGCTCATCTCGAAGCCGTAGGCTTCAAGTTGGTATATTGTGTTGATGTCCTTCACTCTGAGCTGCGTGCGAATCCTGGCGAGTCTGTTCTCTCCCGCCACTTCGAAGAGGAAATTCGGGTAGATTCCATTGTTGTCCCTGTAATATCTGTACTCGGCCCTGGACGTGAAGCCTCTCACAAACTCGACGTAGACTTCACCGACGCTCTGACTCTTACCCCACAATTGCCCCTTCGAATCCCTGAGCCGGAAGGCTCTGTAGTCATATCTGGACGCCTTGAGATTGACCGCCTTGGTCGGAATACGATAATTCGTCTCTACGTAGTATCCCTTGTAATCGTCGTCCGACTCGCGATTTGACATGCCGGTGTAGAAGTTGGTCTCGTAGTATTGATAGGAAGCCACGTTGTAGAAGTCGCCCACACTGAAATCTCTTATTTCAGTCTTGAACCCGTTCGTGAGAGGGTTCTCAATCGCGTCGAGCCACCTGCCCGAGATGTTCCTCCCGACCTCGGTCGCCAACGTGACTCGTCCGAAACGCGACAAAGTTGGAACAAGGTGTCCCAGCGCCAGCTCTATGTCCGCGGCGACGACCCTGTCGTAGTCGTGTACGTCGGAGCCGAAGTTGTGATTTGCCAGGGTGGCGCCGATCACAAGTTTGTCGTGGAGAAAAGGTCTCTTGCCCCTGAACGCGACGTTGTCCTCGCCGCTCCTCTTCTGACTGTAGTAGCTCACTCCGTTGAAGTTCTTGAGTCCCCAGAAGTCAAGCCGAATCCCCTGGGCGCGCGGGCCGTAGTCGTCGTCCTTCACCCTGTCGGGATTCACGATTTCAAGAAGTGGCTCGGAGAACCAGAATCTGTTTTCCTGAGAGAAAAGAACGGCCTCGGCGTTTTTCCATTTCGTCCTGATGTGCCCCTCTTTGGCGAAGATAAGATTGTATCGTTTGTAGTCCTTCCACCTGTTGGACTCGGCGCTGAATCTTAAGAATCCTTCTACGTCTGGCATCGGGGTCGTCCTGAGGGCGAGCTCCAGATAGTGCCGCGGCTCATTGATGCCCCAGGAGCGATCCTCGCCGTTCAGCTCTGTCTGAGCCTCGTAATACCATTCCAAGGTGGAGACGGCGAACAGAGGGACCACCGCCGACAGGAGGAACGCCGTCGTCAGCAACGTGACCAGCGTGACTGTGTGACCAAGCTTCATGATCCTTAAAGTGACTCCATCGGAGCGCTTGTTCATGCTCTCGTTCTCTCGCTCTCGCGCCGGCGCACTCATGTTACTCCTAGAATCTGAGAGACGCCGAGAGTCTGTAGATGTTTCCGATTCTCCTCGTAGAAAGCAACGATATGTCAACCCCGACCGGATCCACGAAGAGCCCCCATCCCACTGTGGCGTGCCCCCCGTCGTAACCCGCTCGCAGTGCGAATACGTCGTAAAACCAGACCTCCGTTCCACCGTGAAGCGTGAATTTAGAATCGTAATAGTCGGGGACAAAACTCCTTCGCCTCACCTCGCCGGTCAAGAGCATCGTGCCTCTGAACAGATACGACGCGCCGAGAGAAAACTCGCGCGGCACCTTGTCCGGGGCGGACGTCGTGGAAATGAGCTTGATCTCAGGTTCGACAATGTTCCTGACCGAGAAGCCGCCCCTCATGTTTCCCCTCTTATAGAAGAGCGAGGCGTCCGCGCTCCACGAATTGTCAGCGCCCTTGAAATTAGGATCGTTGTAATATTCGTAGCCCGGAGCCGAGACCGAGAAGCGCTTGAGAGTGACTCCGGCAGAGACTCCGTTCCTGATTTCGTGAGCAACGGAGATCAAGATGTTGTCCTCGCTGTAGACGTCCGTGAGTTCCGTTCTCATCCAGGCGAATCCCAGACCCATCTTGCCGGCCCGGACTGTCTTGGAGACGGCAAAATAGTCGTTTCGCAAGCCGTCGACGGAGTAGATTCTGTTTATCATACCCGTCATCTCGAAAGAAATCTTCTGGGTGAGACCCGCAGGGTTCCAGACGACGGCATTTGCATCGTCGGCCACACCCACGAAGGCACCGCCTATTGCGAGAGGTCTTGCACCCACGTCCGGGTTCACAAAATCTGCGCGCGCCGCGGAGAAAACAAAGGCCGACGACAGAAGAGTCACCAGCAAGATCACAGGCACACCGCAACCCACCGTGCCACGTCTCGCTCCGACTCGCACTATTGCCTCACGAATATCTTCGACTCCGGTGCGACGCCTCATTTGATCACCACGACTGCCTTGTTGAGTCTCTCCGCTCTGTTGTATTCCTGGTCAATGGCTTCAAAACGGACTATGTATATTCCATACGGAACCGTTGTTCCCTCTCCGTCCTTCCCGTCCCAGGATTCACCTTCGATTCTCCCAGGCTCACTGTAGCTCTTGCGGTCGTATCTTCGCACAAGTTGCCCTCTCATGTCGTATATCTCGATGAGCACACTGGCGGCCTTACTCAGATAAAACGATATCTGTGTTTCCTCGTAGAGGCCGTCACCGTTCGGCGAGAAGGGGTTCGGTGAGATCGCGACTGAGGAGAGGGTCTTGTCCAGATCGATGCTGAAACGATCTGCGAAGATCCCGTAGGTTCCCGGCGTTCGAGTCGCGACGCTTACGAGGCCCGGCCTCGACGTCGCATTTCCACCAAAGAGAACCCATCTGGAGGTCTCTTCCTGCCACCCGTAGATGGCAAGGCCTCTGGCATCGCCGGCTCCAACAGCGTATGCAGGATAGTGAAGGAGAACCGTGAACGGTTCGACAAAATCCGTCAGGGACGTGCCGCTTCCCGCCGTGGAGTCCGCCTCTCTCCCGACAATCTCAAAGCTTCTCGCAACGCCCGTGAAGCTACCCATTCCCTGGGGCTTGTGCGACAAGTCCACGCCGGAAAGCGACGTGAAGACGAGGTCGTACACCTTGGACGTGTCCGGGAGCAGACCGGCGGGTATGACGAGAGCCGAGCCATCCGGTACGACGAAAGGCACTCCTTGCAGAATGATTTCGCCGGTGAGAGGATCGGCGTATTGTTCAATGTCCGTGAGCAAGTACTGTTCCGGTCGCTCCGTACTCACCTCGGCCGTGAAGAGCCGGCTTTCGGCAGTGTTCCCGGAACGGTCCGTGGCACTGACCTGCAATTCAAAGTAGAGCTTTCCTTCCACGGAATTCACGACAGAAGTCACGTCGGAGAAATCAATGTCGGCGACCCAGAGGTCCTCAAGCAGGTGCGACATCCTGATGGGGCTCGAGAAAGAACCCCTGAGCGGCCTCCACTTGAGGAAAGCTTCCGCCACCTCGTCGTCATCAGTGACGACGGTCCCGATGACCAGCGGTGCGTTTTCCATCGCAAACCACCTGGTGACGGCAGTGCCGTTCGTCGGAAAGGCCGATATTGCGGGCGGTGCGTAGTCTTCAAATCGCGTCGCCTCGAGAACGACTGCGACCTGCCCGGCGTTGAATCTTGCCTTGGCGGCATCCGTCGTGTAGTCGAGCATCTCCCCTTGCGTCTTGCCGGCGAGTTTCCCCTCGCCCGACGAGGTCGCAACATCAATTATGTTTGCGTCCCGCTCCCGGCTGGACTCCCCGCTCAACCCCCCTCCGAAGTTCCACTCGGTTGCCGAGCCCTCGTTTATCCATCGCACCATCCCGAAATTCTCATCCGTGGACGCTCCGTCGTGCGAAGACATGACTGCAATAATGTCCCACTTGCTCACGTCTTCGACGGAAGGGTTGCCAAGAATCTCCTTGTTCACGTGCATGTCCATTGTGTTGTCTGCGTAGTTGGTGCAGAACCAGTAGTCCGCGTCGGACTTGTACTTGGTCCACGAATAGGAATCGTTGCTGCCGTTCGAGGCCAGAGCACCCTTCCACCAGCCGTCCGCCACAATTGCAAACTCCCACGCATCCCATGCCGCCACGTCGGCCCACCTGTTGGGCAACGCAGTCGTTGCGCCACCCTTCTCGCTGTCGATGAAGATGACGGCGTTCTGAAGGTTGAGAGGAACCCATCCGGGGTTCGTACAGGTCGTCGCGGAAGGATATATCGCGTTCCAGTTCGCGGCATTCGGTTCGCTGGGACTCGTCAAATCGCCGATCGTCACTCTGAAATCGAGCCAGTCTCCCTCGTCTATGATCTCCACGTTTCTCAAGTCGAAAGAGCCGGCGTAAAAGACGGGGTTGGTGGGATACAGATAGTACAGGCCCGCCTTCCCGTATTGATTGGGACCGTGGTCGTCGTCGCTCGGATCCTCAAAGGACCGGATCAACACCCGCTCCACGGCAATCTCGAGAAGAATCGACGCCGTGCTCTTTGAACGATTGGAATCGTCCCTCGCCGTGATTGTGAGAGTGTGAACCCCGCCGGGCACGGAGTCGGAGACGGTGAACGCGTAGGAGTAGACCGCGTCGCCCGTCGTCGCGTCTCCGTTTGTGCCGTCGTCGTAAAGACGCTGGACCGAACTGCCCCCGATTGCACTCAGGTCGACCGTGACGTCTCCGACGCCATCATCTCTCGGGGTGATCGAGGCCAGTACGCGGACTACTTCTCCGGTCGACGCGGGCGAAGGTGCGACAGCGGCTCCGGAGATGACGGGCGCCTGCGGCAACGCCGCGAGTTTCAAAGAACCGTAGTTGTGTAACCTCACAGTATCAATAGCGGTTTCCCACCAGTTGCCCGTCATGTCGTGCGTGCTGTCTTGAGGGCAGGAATCAAGAGCGGTCCTCTTCGCGCTTGGCTCGTCCATGCAATAGGCCTCGACTCTGAGCGAATCTCCGACGGCTAGACCCATGACCTGACGCGGCACCGATATGTGCACACCTGTGCCGTCGTGTCGAGTCCAGGAGGCGGCATTCTTGTTCGAGTTCGACGCATCCGTCGTCCAGGTTTGAGCGGCCAGGTCCCAGAAGCTGTCGATTCCCGGGCCCGCCCATCTGCGGAAATCGGCGTAATCGTTCCCCGGATCGCCGTCAGAATTCGCCTGAAACTTGTCCGTGAAGATGAAGTCCGGCTTCAGAGTATGGTAAAACGCGATCGGGAACTTGAAGGTATCGTTAAGCAATCCTTGTTCGTCGCCTTCGGTCTCGAATATCACGGCCACGTGCGCGCCGGTCCAATCCGACTCGAACGGAACGTAAACTTTGAGAGTATCGTCTTCCAGCCGAACATAGACGCCCGTAAGATCCATTCCCACGATGCTGTGGTGCAACGGGTCACTTTCGGGAGCCGACTCGTCCACGGCAACGAGATCCGCCTCAATTGATAGAGTCACTGGTTGGACCGCATACGGGGAGTTACCGGAGATTTCGACCGCACCGTACGATTGAGCGGCCGTGGCGAAACCCGAAGCGTGGCCGTTGCCGTCGGTCACGAGAGGACTAGAGAGCTCCGAGAGCCTTCCGGAGGGTGAAGAGAAAAGTGATATGGAAACTCCGGGTTCTGCAACCTCGTTTCCGAAAGCGTCGGTAATCTGGGCGCCGATCGTGAAACGCAGTTCCGCGTACACAACCTCGTACTGCGGTTTGAGCTCTACGTAGGTCCCCGGCCCCGGAATTACGGTCACGGACACAGAATTCGTACTGAGCTTCTGCCCGTTGTAAAGGACGGAATCCGAGACGACGACAAGGCCGGCCTTGCTGGAATAAAACTCAACCTCAAACTGGCCGTTCGTGTCGGTGGTCGTGGACGCCGGCGCGAGGGTACCCTCGCCGGAAAGCAGCTTCAGGTCGACCGAAACGCCGCTTTCCGTCGAATTGCTGCCGACCGCGTCCTTGAGCTGCCCCCTCACTGTCGCCTTTTCCACTCCGCCGGCCTCGATCGCGTCCGGCTCAATCGTGAGTTCGACGCTCACGGGATTTCGCGGGAGAAAACCGACCCTCACGGTTCCGGGGCTTCCGTATCCGAGGCTCACGGCTGGTGACGCCTTGATGAGGAGGACCTCCACAACGTCGTCGGCCGCGAGCAGCGTGGCCCTCCCACTTTGGAACGAGGCCGCAGTGAGAAGCCCCCCGGGAAGTTCCAGGGTGTCTCCGTCGGCCACAATCACGTGACCCAGCGGAGCGAGCGAAGGATCGAGCAGGCTGCAAGATATGTAGACACTGTCGCTGAAGTGGCTCAGATTGAAGATGTCGAGCTGCCCAAGCGAATCCCTGGCCTCAACGTAGACCGAGACGTAAAGATAGATTCCGGCGGCCGGCAGGCTTACCGTGCCCAGAACATCGCACGAATCCGGCACCGACTTCGCAAAAACGAATTTCGTCCCTCGGACGGCGTGGAGCGCGATGGCGCCAGCGTCCGTCGTTCCTCCTCCCGACACGGTGACGGGCAGGGTGACCCTCTGGTATCCCGGTGCAGTAACAACGAGGTCGTACCCGGCGTCAGGCAATAGCGAGATCGTAAAGCTTGCGCCTGGAGGCCCCACGCTCACGGGACTCGTCCCGGCCGCGGTCGTAGTGCCGCTCACGTAGGCCGTGATGACGGCCAGCGCGCCCGGACCATCGGCGAAGCTCAGAGTTCCCGTGATCTTTCCACTCACGTATTGAAGTGTGACATCGTTGCCGACGGATTCGCCTCCTCCCGAGACCGCGATGTTCTGGAGCGTGCGGCTCACGTAGGAAGAAGCCTCAAATGTGAGGTCATAGTTGCCGTCAGGCAGGTTGCCGATCCGGTAGGCTCCGCCTCCTGCGGGCGCAGTCGCCTTGCCGGCGACATCGGTCGTGCCCGCACGGAAGGCCGTCACGATCACGACGGTGGTGAGGTCGTCGGCGTTGCTCAAAGTGACGGTTCCGCCGATTGCGCCCGAGGGCGGAAAACCTTCGTCGGGAATTCCGTCGCCGTTTCTGTCACAGAAGGCGAGGAAAAGGTTGCTGAGAATAACCGGCCCCGCCCCACCGTCCACACCGGGGTTGTCGGGCGCCGAGTCGCATCCTCCGTAGTTGTCGCCGCCGGCCACGAACCCGACAATCCTCAGAATGGCGCCCGGCTTGATTCTACCCGCTCCCAGTTCGTAGATGGCACGCCACGGAATGGCAATCTCGACCGCACCCTTCACACCGCTTTGCGCGCTGTTCGTGATGCGGCACGAGGCGCTCATGTCTTGCGTCTGACCGTCTCCGGTTATCCGCCTCACACCCGGCATTCCCGCGTTCCAGCCGGCAATAATGACCTCGGCCTTCCCTTCGCTGAGCCTGAAATTGCGAGGATACCAGTTGAGATTATTGATGTCGGAATCACCGACGCCGGTGCCGGCGTCTATCAAGACGACCATCGCGTTGTTGTTGACGACGTAGATGTAACCGACGTAGAGACTGTCCGCGTCCCACGTGACAAGGATGCTGTCGATTTCGTTCCCCGGCCACTTGGAATCGCTTGGCGAATCCGGGATGGCCACTTCGTTGCTGTCCCAATCCGCAGAGGTGAAATTGATGTAACCATCGATTTGCGGTGAGTTGTAGCTGGTGGCGTAGGAAACTCGAGGAAGCGAAAGAGTAAACAGAAGAGCCAACAGAGAAGCGAGCAGAACCGCCGGCAGGGCGGACTGCGCCCGGGAAAGGACTCGATCACGTGTCCCGTCCCGGAGAGTCTTCCATAGGGACCCCACATCCACGAAGTCGTTCACGAACTCGCGTTCATTCTGCGGAAGAGACGTTCCGATAGAACCCATCATCAAACCGAAGTGACCCCTTACCCCTCTTTACGAAGTCCCGACCTTCCTTCACACCCCTCGGATGTTCGTGTCCAAATGCTGCTGATTCCCTGGAGGCATTCCAAATGTTGGATACGGCACAAGTCGCCCGATTCTCGCGCCCTCATCACTTACCGAAGAACCACAGGCGCCGGATGCCGAAGAGTCATTCTACATCCAGAGCGATCGTCTTGAAACCTCTTTCTTACCCGAATTCAAGCACCTCGAGAACCGTCCCGGCGAGACTCCACTTTCTGCCGGTCTGCCGTCGAAACCGGCGCAGCGGTTACTTGACGCTGCCCGCACCGCGAGACGACACTCAGAAACGATCCTCACCGCAGAGTCAGTTCGTACTACTTCAGAAGTATCATTTTCCTGGTCTCTCTGATTCTATCAGACTCGACGCTATAGAAATAGACGCCGGAGCCGCAGACTCTACCGTCCTCCGAGACGCCGTTCCACACAAATCTCCACACGCCGGGGCCGAGATTGGCGTCGGCAAGGGTCCGCACGACCCGACCCTGCGAGTCGAATATCCTGAGCCGAACATGCGCGCTGCCTGCCAGACTCAGCTCCACGGTCGTTGCGGGATTGAACGGATTGGGGAAGTTCTGGTGGAGAATGTCAACGGTGGGTCTGGGCTCACCGGGCACAGACGTAGTCTCTCCGTCAAACTCGACGCTGCTGTTGGCCTCGATTTCATTCTTGTAGCACGATGTATCCTGAACGCCGCTCACCTGAACCGTGTAAGAAAGGGGAAGTTGCTGGCCGGTCTTGAGCACCACCGTCTTACCGTCTCCCTGAAGGGTTGCATCAAGAATGGGAAGCTGATTACCGGGCACAAGAGTTTCGTAAGCACTGTAGTTGCCGATTTCCTCGGCCGTGGCCGCGGTCACACACTCGCTAAAGACCACGGAGACGAGCGTGTCTCCCAGCGATTGAGCCGAGGCCAGTGTAGGCGGCGTTCCGTCAGGCAAATCAGGGCGGCCGTCGCCGTCGGCGTCCACGACAAACGTGAACACCCTGTCAATGGTAGGCAGGACGGCGCTGACATTGCTGGGCGCGCTGTCTCCGCCCAGGACTCCGCTTGGCTCCGGATCCCAGCAAAGCGACGCCACCATTGATATGCTGCAGTGCTCGGGGACTCTCCCCTCTCCCAACCCGAACAATACGCTCCACGGAATCGCAAGCTCACTGCCCCCTACATCTCCGTAATAGTGCATCGAGTCGAAGGCGCTGAGGATCGAGTCGGAATATGCGACGCTCGTCGTGGGCGATGTTATTTTCCAGAAACTGTCACCGTCGGATTGTCCCTGATGCTGATAGCAACCGTACTCCCAATCGGCCTTGAAACCGGAGGCGGTGAACAAAGCGCCCCTCTCCCAGTGGTCGATGCCCGTGAGGTCGGTCTGACCGTTCGAGCCGCCCGGATCGGTGTCAAGATATACGATCCAGCTATTGGCGGTGACCTTCCCGTCAAGCGCCAGATACAGATATGTGCTGTCCATCGCCACGTAAAGCGCGTCTATCTCGTTGGATGAGCTCCACTGGGAATCGTTGGAATCTCTGACCGCCATGGCGCAGGCAGGCCACTCGTCCGAAGAGAGATGTCCATCGATCGCGATCATGGTAGGCAGTCCGTATGAAATCATCTTGTTGTCGGTGTTTCTCACGGCGAGGTTTCCGTTGCCGTGAACGTCGCAAACAGTGTTGACGGCGAGGAGCAGCCTGAGATTGGAAGTGTTGAGCGCCTCTATCTGGGCGGCCGTGGCTGCCGCTACCGAGATCACGATGGCGGGACCGTTTGCAGTATTCGTCACGTGAGAACTGCTGTCGAGTGTGACCTCGGCCGCACCGTCGTTGTCATCGTCTATTGAGATCCCGGTGAGCGTGACCTGCTGATAATTGATGTCCTCGGTGAACTCAATGGAAAGCTCGTCACGCCCGGGGAAATAAGTCGAAGTGACCACCTCGGGTTTCACCTTGTCGTAGAGTGAATCGGCAAGAACTTCGAGCTCCGCTACCCTCCCCTGTCCGTCCGGTGTAGATGTCTTTCCGGCGTAAAGGTACAGCTCGAACGCCTGTCTCCCTGTGATCTCGTCTCCCTTCATTATGGTGCCCGTGAAATCCCTGACGTGAGACGTCCCACCGGTTCCGACGACGTACGCGCCCGTAGCACCCGTATTGGGGTTCCTCTGCCCCACGTAGGCGATGTCGGAGACCCAGATGCGGTCCATGCTTGCGTTCCAGACAAGGTCAACCAAGTCCGGGGAAAAGCCGGTCTGAACGTAGGCCTGCGTCCCGCCCGTGTAGTAGATAACGTCCAGGTACGGTTGTCCGGCAATAAGCTTCACGATCTTCTTTACACCTTCGTGCTGGAACGTGGCCTGGACGGTGTCACCGCTTGCTTGGTTGACTTCCATCGAGTAGAGGGAATGCTGATAGTTGGGGCCGACGTCGCTCAGCGCCCCGACGTGGTTGCCGTCGTTGTAGTCTGCGTCCGTGCCATACCAATAGGCGTTGTCAACGCCGACGACCGAAAAACTGTAGTCGGAGCCCTTTGCAAAAATGTTGACGGCCCGCCCGCCGATGGACTCAAACACGGCTAACACCCTGTCGTTGTACATCACAAGTTCCGAATAGCCGTCGTTGTCGATGTCGCTGAGATATGCGCCCGTGGAATTTGCGTAGAGGCCGGCCGCCCATCTGGAAGCCTCCGCGTACGTGTTAGCGTTCTTCATGTGGGAGGAGTATTTCTTCTCCCAATCGCTGATCGGTCCTCCCACGTAATCGTGCCAACCGGTCTCGTGGAGGTTGGTCATGAGAACGTACCATCCGGCCTGCGAGATGTTGTTGTTCGGCGCTGCCATGAGAGCATCGTAGGCGTCGTCCCAGAGCGTGCCGTAGTTCTTGCAGTTGCCGCCGGTGCCGGCACAGTTTCCGTAACCATCGCCTCCGTTGGCGTACGGAATGTAGCCGGCCCAGTGCGTGTACCACGCATTGTTGCTGCCGCCATATCCGTCCGTCCCGCCTATGCCCCAGTAAGTACCATTCGTGACGCTCATCGCCGAAGAACCGTTGAAACTAGGATTGCTGAGTGCGTCCGCCAGCTTCCACGTGTGGAGCCACGAGCTCTCGGACACGCACTTGTCCATCATCCAGTCATACGTGCCCTTCGCGTACGGCATGGTCTGCGCCCACTCACCCATCGCGGCGACCATCTCCCAGTCGTCTGCATATGTTACGATCCTGTAAGTGCCGTTGCCCGACGAAGCGAGATTCTGCAAGACGGCCAATGCGCCGGCGCCATCCCCGGAGTGCATCTTGCCGGTGAAATCGTGGTCTCTGAGAATCACCTTGAGCGAGCTCCCGCTCATCGTGTGAATCTGGTGATTGTCGTAGCCTATTCCGTGAACGTCGTCGTCGAGAATGACCGAATAGACCCCGTTGTTGGTCCAGTTGTCACCTATCCAATCTGAAACGCCGGCCGACGGATAGGAAGAGGAGCTGAGCCAGACCCGCTCGGGAACCCACGCCACGCGCGGGTAATAACCGTATCTTGTGTTGCCCATCTGGGTCTCGATGTTGACCGCCCAGTCGTTCATGCTGTTCTGCACAAACGGCATCATGTGCTGTCCGTAGGCCGACGAGACTATTCCGGCCCATCCCTCTGTCACGCCCGTCGCAAGCCACGTGTTGAAGTCCATTACGTCTCCGCAATTGTGATCCCAGAGTTGCGAGGTCTGAAGAAGAGGACAAAGCTGGAAGTTGCCGGGGATCCCCGTGGCCTCGTGCTTTTCGAGGGTTTCGTCGAAGCCGCTCTCCGCCTCGGCGCCGTAGCGACCGTGGAAGACGTCGGAGTGACCGAGACCCTGGTTACCGTGGTGAACGAAGGCGACGTTCGCCTCGTACGTGACGGGAGCCGGGTCAAAAGCCGTGAGCGTGTCCAAAACTGTGTTCCCTGATGCGGTAATGACAAAATACCCCGTGACGTTCTGCGCGACGGGGGCGGCCGAAACCCTTGCGCGGGGAATCGCCGCAAGGACGGCGTCGGAGGAACTGACCACGTTCATGAAGCGTTCGTCAAAGAGAGTCTCTCCGGCGGCCGAGTTGGTGCGGACGCGAAGACTACCGGGGACGTGAGCCGCTTGCGCGCCCGCGGGAGACTCACCTGCTCCTGTGCCTGCCGCACCGGGTCTGATCTCGACGAGCTCGTCCCAGGCAAACGGCGCTCTGCCTGCCAGACCGTTCGGCAGAGCGGTCTCACCTCCGGGGGCATTGTCAATCAGGACATAGACGCGGATGCCTTTGCTGAAAAATATCTCTTTCCCGGTTCTCAGGTCCTTCATGCTTACGAGGCTCACTCGAAAGCTCTCGTATCCGTCCTGCTCGTGAACGTAGAGTGAGAGAATGTCTCCCGGCGAAACTGAACCGTCTTCACGCCGGATGACCTTGCCCACTCCCTTGAGCGAACCTGAAGGCCATGCGACGGGAGCCGCTAGAAGCCTGGCCGAGAATGTTCCAGGCGCGGGAGAAGCAGTGACGCCGGCGGGTAGACTCTGAGCGCCGATTCCCTGGCGACCATCGGCATCACCGCCCGGAACGGGCGCCGCCAGCGCGTACGCAAGAGACACCAACGTAAGCCCAAGGACGATTAGCGACGTGACAATAGTCGATTGCAGTGTGCGCTCCATGTTCCTTAACCCTCTTTCCTGAGACTTGAGATCGCTCCTCTTGGTGTCTCCAAATGTGTCGTGACGTTGCAGCCGCAAGATTCGCGGACTATGAGCTCAGTAGCAACCGTCTCCTCCACCGGCCATTCCCCGGAACCGGAGAGTTTCTTGAGCAAGAGACTGGTAGCGAGACAGCCTATTTCGAACATGGGTTGCCTGAGCGTGGTGAGTCGTGGTTCGACGTACGAACCCAGCGCTATGTCATCAGCTCCTACCACGGCCAGGTCACCCGGGACGGCCATCCCTGCCTGCCTCGCGTATTCGATGCATCCGATCGCCATCATGTCGTTGCACGCAAAGACGGCACTCGGTCTATTCCTTCTGGAGAGAATTCTCCGGGCGGCCTCATACCCGCTCTGCTGCGAGAAGTCTCCGTACTCGACGTGGTTCCTTACGAACTGTAGACCGCAATCCGAGACGCCTCGTTTGTAACCTTGGTTTCTCCTGAGGCCCACGGTCGTGCTGTCCAGGCCACCGATGAACCCTATGCTTTTGTGACCCAGCGAGGCCAGATGAGACACGACGAGACGCGCACCGCCGAAGTTGTCCGCCACTACGCACGAGACCCCCGGGCGCCAACTATTGACGAGAACGGCGGTGCAGCCCCCTGCGAAAACCTCTCCGACGTAGGTGTCGGTGTCGAGCGTCCCAACCAGCAGCATCCCGTCAATCTGGCGCTCGCGAAAGAGTCTCACGTGCATCGAATCCTTGAGGAAGTTCTCGGTGACCATCTCTATGATCATGCGGTAGCCATTTGAACTGAGAACGTCGCTTATGCCGCTGATGGATTCGGAAAAGTAATAGTCGCTGAAAACGTGCGCGGATATCTTGGGGACCACGACCGCCACGATCATTGAACGCTTCCTCGCGAGACCCCTGGCCATGCAGTTGGGCTCGTAGCCCACCCTTTCAATAACCTCCCAGACCTTGGCCCGCGTAGAATGAGCTATGCGAGGGTCGCCGTTCAGCACCAGAGAAACCGTGGAGCGCGAGAATCCCGAGAGCCGTGCGATGTCCCTTATGGTGTGATGCGCCATGGGATCGTCAATCGCACGATTCCCTGCAACGGGCAGATTCCCAGACGAATTGGGACGGACGGAGACTGCGGAAGTGGAACGTCGAGACATGTTTGGTTTTCTCTGCTCTGCAGAGCGAACGTCGTTGGAGCGGTCCAAAAGACAACAACAAAAAAAGACATCTCGCAAGCAGTGGAATGATAGCACATTTGAGGCTTTTTTGCAAGCACAATACGAAGCACCAAAGGGGTTTTTCGCCACGACCTTCCCGTTTCCGATTGACGGGTGTGAAGGCTTCCACTAGCATGGGCTTCCGGGCACATTCTACCGGACATGTCTATCGTGCCGGCTGAACGCAGCCCGGATTCATTGGAACCGGTTGAGAACTTGGGGGGGTCACATGGTACGCGAGGACTACACCGACGGCGGAAGGAATGATATCGCCGCCAAAGCTGTTTCGCTCTTCATGGACACAGACTTCAACTGCGCCGAGAGTGTTCTTCTGGCTGCTGCAGAGTGCCTGACGAAGCGCACTCCCTCGATACCTTGTGTCGCGACTGCGTTCGGCGGAGGGATGGGAAGAAAGGGTTCGGTGTGCGGGGCGCTGACAGGCGCCCTCATGGCACTCGGTCAGATCTACGGGAGAAGCGAGCCGAAGGACGACAAAGAGAAAATCTATGCCCTCACGTGCGAACTCTACGATGGCTTCTCAAAGAAATTCGGAAGCCCATTTTGTGCCGAGCTTCTCGAGTGTGACCTCGGCACCGCAGAGGGAATGGACAAATATCACAAGCTAGCATTGCGTAGATTCAAGTGCAAGAATTACGTGGCGTTTTGCGGAGAGACTCTGACCCGCATGCTGAAACCTGCCGCGCCGAAGCCGAAAACTTCCTGATTGTAACCCGGCCGGTCGGAGGCAAAGCGGCAAACCCACCTCATTGCCGGGCGACTATCCCCTCTTTTCCAGCAACGCGGCGGCGCCAGCGAGATTGTCCGCGAATGCTCTTGCGTAGTCAGACTCGCGCAGCAACGAAGCCAACACCCTCGCTGCAAGCGGGACGGTTTCCTCGACGGGCAGGCAGTACTGCATTTCCAGGAATTTCGACCTTTCCTTCTCAACGACTCTACCGACGTCCTTGTTGCGTATGACAACGTCCGCCACCAGGCCGGCCAGCACCTCGAAGTCAGTCTCTCTCATTCCGAATCGCGTCATTTCCTGGACGCCGGTTCTGATTCCGCTCGAATTAATGAAGCTCTCGTCGTCAGGAAGAGCCTGGTAGTTGACGACGATGCCGTTTTGTTCGAGCCTTTGAGCGATTTCCTCACCCGTGCCGTACTTGCGCACCCTGACTATCACCTGGTGGGTCTGCGTGTAACCGTATGCGGAGTTTCCTTCAACATCAAGTCCGTGTTTCTTGAGATGACCCGCGAATGCCTTCGCATTCTTGATGACCTGCGCCTGGTACTCTTTCTTGAAGGCGTTCATCTCGTGGACGGCCAAGAGCAGCCCCAGAAGCGTTCCAAGATGATGATTGCTGGTCGAGCCGGGGAAAGCTCGACCCTTGATTTCCGTCCACAGACCGGCGTTGGGCGCGCCCTTTTCCATTGAACTCGCTATGACCCCTCTCTGCGGGCCGAAGAAGGTCTTGTGCGTGCTTCCTGTAACAAGCTCGGCTCCCTCGTCGAACGGCTTCTGGAACGCTCCGTACAGGCCCAGCACGTGAGCCATGTCGTACATCAGCGTCGGCCGAGGATTCATTCCTGTCGCTATCTGAGCGACTTCGCGCACGGGTTCGGGGTAGATGAACATGCTCTTTCCGAAGACAACAAGCTCCGGTTTTGCGGCCGTCATCAGCTCTTCCAGCTTCGAGACGTCCGCGCGATAGAGGTCGCCCTCGAGCACGGGAAAATTGACCACCCTCTCCTTTCCCGTCGCAGGGTCAACCTCGACGTAATTGAACAGCGCTCCCATGGGCTGGCTGCTCAAGTGTCCGCCCTTCGTGAGCTCGTTGTTCATGACGGCTCTCATGCGGGTGAAGGGCTTTCCCTGTGTCGCGTCACGATTCAGGAACTTCAGCATTGCCTTGAAAACGACTTCGTTCGCCATCTGGCCGCTTATCGGCCTCAGTTCCACCCTCGTGCATCCGAAATACTCGCACATGGCGGCCCTGGTTTCTTCTTCAACGTCGCGTATGAAATCCGTGCCCTGATAGAAATAGATCTCTTTGCCCTTGAGTGTTCTGTGCTCGGCGTATCTGCCCGCCGGGTCAGATATCTCGCACAACTTCACGAGGAGACTCGGGGTCGTCTCGGAGGGGATGAGGTTGAAGCACTTGTTCTGGCGCCAGAGATTGTTTGCAATCACCCTGTCGATGACCGATTCGATCTTCTCTCTGAGCATGTCATTCCTTCCCATCAGGCAGAGACCGCCTCAAGTTCCGGCGGAGGAAATCGGTTCCAGTTCCACGAGCGGCGAGCCGAAGTTCACAGAATCGCCCGCCCCGACGTTCACGCGCTTGACACGAGCTTCGCTGCCGGCGCGGATGTTGTTCTCCATTTTCATGGACTCGACGACCACCAAGACCTGGTTGGCCTTCACCACTTCCCCTTCGGCGACCGACACCTTCACTATGACACCGGGCATCGGAGCGCAGACGACTTCCTCTGCCTTTAACGTTCCGCCGATTTCGGATTTCCGCCTGGCTCCCGAGGCCGGTTTGGCAATGCAGTATTGTCGGCCTGCGACAAAAACGTAGAATTTTCCGTCGCTCTCCGCGGCGTGGGTGACGAAGGACTTCCCGGAAGCACTAATCCAGAAAGTGCAGGGTCCGACGGGAAGAACGTCGGCCTCGATGGTCTCGTCGCCGAACTTGACGAGCCAGAAACCGCCCTTCTCCTCTACGTTGAGTTTCTCTTCCCTTTCGCCTACGACGAACACGAACTCCATTTCTTGCCTTTCACCGTTTTCTCAAGGCTCGCCAAAGCTTCTCATCCGGTCCCGGCGATCCGCCACCTGTTGTTGGATTTCCAGGGAGAGAAGGTCTCTCTCGTCGCGACCCCTGTCTTGACAGTGGAGCTGCTCTTGCCAAGCGCCGCGGCCAAGAGTGCGATCTTGAGCTCCAAGGGATCTCCCTCGGCCGGTTTCCACTCCGAAAAGTACTCGGGAATGAACCCGGTGTGGGTCCTGCCTTCGGCGAAGGCGGGGTGTTCCATCACGTCTGCGAGGAAGGGGATCGTGGTCTTTATACCCAGAATCACGTATTGTCTCAGGGCGGATGCCATCCTCCGCCGCGCTTGCTCTCTCGTCTCGTCCCACACGACAAGCTTCGAGAGTATAGGATCGTAGTGAACCGAAACCTCGCAACCGCTCCAGATTCCGCTGTCGCATCGAATGCCCGGCCCCGCGGGTTCTTTCACGAAGAGAATCTTGCCCGCGCACGGGAGAAAACCGTTCTCCGGATCCTCTGCATAAATTCGACATTCGATGGCGTGCCCGCGCTGACGCAGGTCTTCTTGTTTGAGCGAAAGCCTCTCGCCGGAAGCAACACGGATCTGTTGCTTCACCAAGTCCACCCCGACCACCGCCTCCGTTATGGGATGCTCAACCTGAACTCGCGCGTTCACCTCAAGGAAGTAGAACTTCCCCGCCTGATCCAAAAGAAACTCTACCGTCCCTGCATTTGTGTAGCCCGCCGTTCTCGCCACTTGAACCGCGACGTTGCCCATCTTCTCTCTGAGCTCTCCGCCGAGGGCAACGGACGGGGTCTCTTCGACAATCTTCTGATAGCGCCGTTGTATGGAACACTCTCTTTCGAAAAGGTGAACGACGTTGCCTTGGGTGTCGGCCAGTATTTGAAACTCGATGTGTCTCGGCCGCTCTATGTATTTCTCGAGATAAATGGTGTCGTCTCCGAAGGCCGACCTCGCTTCTCTCATGCACGCTGCGAGAGAGTCCTCGAGCTCCTTTGCGTCTCGAACTATCCGCATCCCCTTACCGCCACCGCCACCCGCAGCTTTCACGAGAACGGGATAACCCATCTGATTGGCCTCGCCCGCCAGCGAACCCGCGTCGTTACATCCGCCCATCATGCCAGGAATGACCGGAATGCCCGCCTTGACCATCGTCTTTCTGGATTCGACCTTGTTTCCGAGAAGCCTCATGGCCTCGTGGTTTGGCCCGATGAATGTGATGCCCTCTTCCGCGCAGCGCCGGGCGAAATCGGAGTTCTCGGCCAGAAACCCGTAGCCGGGATGAACGGCGTCGGCTCCAGCCTGTTTCGCGGCGCCCATGATTTTTTCGATGTTGAGGTAGCTCTCGAGCGGCTGAGGGGGTCCGATGCAGATCGCCTCGTCCGCAAACTGAACGTGAAGGCTTCCTTTGTCCGAGGTCGAATAGACGGCAACGGTAGGTATGCCCATTTCGCGGCAGGCCTTCATGACCCTGAGAGCAATCTCGCCCCTATTCGCAACAAGGATCTTGTTCATGTGGACCAGCGGGGTTTCCGTTTCTCCAGGAATGCCTTCATTCCTTCCTGACCTTCGTCGCTCACCCTCAAGTTCGCTATGGCCTCGGCCGTCATTTTCTTGGCCTCGTCAAGGCTCATGGCGGGGACCTTTCTCAGAAGTTCTTTACAGATGGCAATGGCTTTCGGCCCGCTCGAAATGAGCCTCTCGACAAGCGCTGAAACGGCGTTGTCCAGATCGCCTGGCTCAACAACTTCGTTCACGAGCCCAAGCCGCATGGCTTTTTCTGCGGTGAGTCTCTCTCCCGTCAACATGAATTCTCGGCAGGCGCCCTCCCCTGCCTTGCGGATGACGTACGGCGAGATGCACGCGGGTACAAGTCCGAGCTTCACTTCACTCAAGCTGAAACGCGCGTCGGACGCAGCCACGGCAATATCGCAAGCGGCCACGAAACCCATGCCGCCGCCGACGGCGGCTCCGTTCACCCTGGCAATCGTGGGGAGCGGCAGAGAATAAATGGAGTACATTAGTTCGGAAATGTCCAGGGACTCGCTCAAGTTTTCCTCGAAAGAGTAGTCCTTCACCCTCTTCATCCAGTTGAGGTCGGCTCCCGCACAAAAGCTCTTGCCGGCCCCCGTGAACACGACCACCCTCACGTCGCGAGCTTCGCGAAGCTTACGAAACACTTCAAGTAACTCCGTTATCATGCTGTCATTGAAAGCGTTATGTACCTCGGGCCTATTAAGGATGACCTTGACCACGAGCCCCTCGGCTTCGCAGCGGATGGTTCTGAAGTCCTCCTCAAACATCTGTCTTCCTCACATCCTGAACACGCCGAACTTGTGTTCGGGGATCGGGGTGTTTAGAGCGGTAGAGATTCCAAGAGCAAGACACATGCGCGTATCGAGCGGATCTATTATCCCGTCGTCCCAGAGCCTTGCCGTGGAGTAATAGGCGCTGGACTCCTCTTCGTATTTCTTCAAGATCGGCTCCTTCATCCGCTCCTGCTCTTCCCCAGTCAGAGTCTTACCCTGCTTCCTAAGCGCGTCCACCTTCACTCTCACGAGCACGCTGGCTGCTTGCTCACCACCCATCACACATATTTTCGCGGTGGGCCACATCCAGAGCAGCCTGGCGCCGTACGCTCTGCCGCACATGGCGTAGTTCCCGGCCCCGTACGATCCGCCCACGATGACGGTGAACTTGGGGACGTCGGCGTTCGCCACTGCGTGGACAAGCTTGGCCCCGTCCCTCGCAATTCCGCCGTGCTCGTATTTCCTACCCACTATGAAGCCCGTGATGTTCTGCAGAAAAACGAGAGGAATCTTTCTCACCGCGCACAGTTCTATGAAGTGTGCACCCTTCAAGGAACTTTCCGAGAAGAGCACACCGTTGTTTGCAAGTATCCCCACGGGGTAGCCCATTATCCGAGCGAACCCGCACACGAGAGTCGTGCCGTAAAGCTCCTTGAACTCGTGGAATCTGCTGCCGTCAACGATTCTGGCTATCACTTCCCTCACGTCGAACTGCGTCTTCAGATCCTTAGGGATGACACCGTAGAGTTCTTTCGGGTCGTACTGCGGCTCTTCCGGCTCGGCCATGTCCAGCCTGAATTTCTCCTGAGTGTTCAGGTTTTCCACTATGTTCCTGGCGATTTCAATCGCGTGAGCGTCGTTGCTGGCGTAGTGATCGCTGACTCCCGATATCCTACAGTGCACGTCGGCACCACCGAGCTCCTCGTCCGTGACGTCTTCGCCGGTGGCGGCTTTGACGAGCGGGGGTCCTCCGATGAAGATCGTGCCCTGTTGCCTCACGATTACGGTCTCGTCGCTCATGGCGGGCACGTAGGCGCCTCCCGCAGTACAGGAACCCAGCACGACGGACACCTGGGGAATGTTGAGCGCGGAAAGCCTTGCCTGGTTGTAGAAGATTCTGCCGAAGTGATCTCTGTCCGGAAACGTGCCCGACTGCAGGGGCAGGAAGATTCCGCCGGAATCGACGAGATAAACGCAGGGCAGGCGGTTTTCCATGGCGATTTCCTGCGCCCTGACGTGCTTCTTTATCGTCATGGGGAAATACGTGCCGCCCTTCACCGTGGCGTCGTTGGCGACGACCAGCACTTCCTTGCCGTGAACGACGCCTATCCCGGTCACCATGCTGGCGGCGGGAGCTTCGTTGTCATACATGCCGTAAGCGGCCAGAGCGCTGAGTTCCAGGAAAGGTGAGTTTCTGTCGAAAAGAAGGTCGAGTCTTTCTCGTACTGTGAGTTTACCCCGCGACTTGTGCTTTTCGATTGCGGAAGGAGGACCGCCCTTCTTCACTTGATCGAGTCTCTGCTTGAGCCCGGCCACGGCCTCTTCCATGGTGAGCTTGTTCTCTTTGAATTCAGGGTCCTGAGGATTGATCTGTGATTCAAGTACGTACATTGTCAATCACCTTCGCACGCGCCTTCGCGCATGTTCGAAAGACCTAGCTTACAGGCACGCACTTGTACCCGTAGCAGAGTATGCCCGCGCTTCCGTCCTCTTGAATGCGGCGGAATTCCACTCTCACCTTCTGGCCCACGTGTATCTTGTCGAGCGGACAATCGACTATTTGCGTGGTGATCTTGACGCCGCCATCGAGCTCGACAATTCCTACGGCGTACGGCGCCTGGTCAGAGAATTGAGACGGAGCCACGCGTATCACGGTGAAGGTCCGCACAACGCCGCCCTCGGACAACCTCACGGCATCAAACTCCATGCTCCCACACTTCGGGCACTTGCTTCTAGGCGGGAAGCAAATCCTCCCGCAGCGTTTGCATTTCTCTGCCTCGAGACGATATCTCTGCGGGATTTCCCTCCAATAACGTGCCGGAAACATCAGGCCACCTCCAGTATGTGTACGACGGTGCTGCCGCCTGTTCCACCCATGTTCTGAGTCAGCCCTCTCCTTGCACCCTTGACTTGTCTCTTTCCTGACTCGCCTCTCAATTGCTCGGTAATCTCAACGATCTGAGCGACGCCCGTGGCTCCCACGGGGTGCCCCTTCGACTTAAGCCCACCGCTCGTGTTGACGGGGATGCGACCCCCGAGAGCAGTGAGTCCGCTCTCCGCGGCTTTTCCGCCCTCCCCTCTCTCAACGAAACCCAAGGCTTCGATAACACAAATCTCTGCGATCGTGAAGCAGTCGTGGACCTCCGCGAGACTTATGTCGGAGGGCCCCACGCCTGCCATCTTGTACGCTCGCTCGGCCGCTCTCTTCGTCGCGGCGAATTCACAGAAGTCTTCCCTGTCGTGCAGGGCGATTGTGTCAGTGGAGCTGCCAGAGCCTGTGACCTTGATCAGCGGTTTCTTCGTGAACTTCTTCGCCGCGTCAAGAGGACAGAGAATCACGGCAGCGGCCCCGTCAGTTATCGGTGAACAGTCCAGTATGCGCAGCGGGTCCGCCACCAGGACCGATTTCAGTACCGCGTCGACCGTTATTTCGTATGGGTATTGGGCCCTGGGGTTCATCGCACCATGCTTGTGATTCTTCACGGCGACGTGAGCAATCTGTTCCCTGGTCGTACCGAACCGCCTCATGTGATCGCTCGCCATCATGGCGTAGAGCCCGGGAAAAGTCACGCCCTGGTAGCCCTCGTACTCCTGGTCCGCCGCCGTGGCGAGCGCGTAAGTGGCACCGTCTCCGCTCACGTCAGTCATTTTCTCAACGCCGCCCACGAGCACGATGTCGCTAATTCCAGAGGCGACCTCGATGTATCCGCTCCTGAAGGCGACGCCCCCGGAGGCGCAGGCAGACTCGACTCTCGCGGCTGATATTCCGGCGACCCCCACGTAGTCTGCAAGTAGAGAGGCCAGATGCTCCTGGCCGACAAAAAGCCCGCTGCTCATGCAGCCGACGTACATCGAGTCAATTTTGTCAACACCGGCATCGCCGATGGCCGCCAGAGCGGCGTCAACAAATATCTGTCTCAAGGATTTCTTCCAGAGCTCCCCCCACTGGCTCATTCCCACTCCGATTACTGCGACTTCGCGCATACGCACCTCCACCGCGGAAATCTAGGTTTGCCGACCATTCACTCTCACGTCCGTATCCGTTCCCGGGCGCCTATTCGTTCTTGAGAATCTTTCCTCTGAACTTGGCATAGACGCCATACTCGATGTAGCTCTTCCTATCCAACTGCTGTCTCGTTTTCGGAGCCAGATTCTGCACCTTCTCGATTTCCTTTGTCACCTCGAAGACGAACGCATCACTTCCGGCTCCCGAACCGTACGAGGTCATGAAGATCTTGTCTCCGGGTTTCGCTACGTCAAGGATTGCGGTCAATCCCATGGGCGAAGAACCGGAATAAGTATTGCCTAGAATCGGTGAGAGCCAGCCGGTTTCCAGTTGTTCCTTCTTGAAGCCCAGCTTCTGTCCCACCTGCATCGGGAATTTGCCGTTGGGCTGATGGAAGACTGCGTAAGCGAAATCCTGCGGCTTCAGGCTCATTTTTTCCATCATCTGCGTTGCGGCAGTGGTGACGTGGCGGAAATACGCCTGCTCACCGGTGAAACGGCCGCCGTGTCTGGGATAATACTCGTACTCTCGTCTCCAGAAATCGGGAGTGTCCGTCATGAAGGTGTGCGTGCCCAGCACCTTCGCCACTCCGTCTTCCTTTCCGAAGATGAAGGCAGCAGCGCCGGCTGCAGCGGAGTATTCGAGGGCATCGCCCGGCGCTCCCTGCGACGTGTCGGCGCCTATTGCCAAGCCGTACTTGACCATACCGCCCTGGACAAGACCTATACAAACGAACATCGCCTCGCTTCCCGCCTTGCACGCAAACTCGAAGTCTGCACAGTGCGTGTTCGGCGAGGTCCCTATGGCTTCAGAGACGACCGTACCGCTGGGCTTCACGGCGTACGGATGGGATTCGGAACCGACGTAAGTGGCTTCTATGAGGGACGGGTTGATTTTGGCCCGCTTCAAGGCATTCCTGGCGGCTTCAACGGACATCGTTATCGTGTCCTGGTCCGGCGAAGGGACGGATTTCTCGACGAGCATGAGTCCCCTCTTGTAGCTCTCGGCGTCCGCACCCCAGACCTTGGCGATCTCCTCAACTTTGATGCGATGCATGGGCACGTAGGCTCCGTAGCCGACTATTCCTGCCATGACTTCCTCCTTCCCTCGTTTTCCTTCCCTGTCTCAAGAAAAGGCATAGGTTCTCACGAAACTGGTGCGAGACGAGCGGGTGTAACGACACAACTAGCCAAGATTCAGATGATAGCATCTCTGCCGATAATCGTCAATCTTGTCCGAGCACCATGGGGTGCGAGGAATGCACGGGCGTCGCGCGATCACGCACACAACGGTCACTGACCGCACTACCCTTGACTACGCGGGGGCCCTCTGGCATTATTGGAAAGATATGAACCAAGCTCAAGTCAAGCTCATGTTCCGAGCCGCCGCCAAAGCCGCAAAGGCGGCCGGCAGGATTCTCAAGTCAAGGGCTTCCCTCAGGAAGAGGGTGACCTACAAGGGCAGAGTGAATCTTGTCACAGAGGTGGACACGCTCTCCGAGGCGACCATAGTCAGCTACCTGGCGGCACGATTCCCGAATCATTCATTCCTGGCGGAAGAAGGCGGCGTTACCCAATCCGGCTCCGAGTTCCAGTGGGTGATAGACCCCCTCGACGGCACAACCAACTACGTCCACGGCTATCCCATTTACTCCGTTTCAATTGCCCTTCGCCGTCGTGAGTCCACCGTGCTGGGCGTCGTCTATGACCCAAACCTGGACGAGCTCTTCGGAGCAATCGAAGGCGGCGGCGCGCATCTCAACGGAAAGAAGATACGAGTGTCCGCCACGGCTTCCTTGTCCCAGAGCCTGCTCGCAACCGGTTTCCCTTACGACGTTCGAGAGAGCAAGAATAACAACCTCGACCACTTTTCCAATTTCGCCGTGCGGGCGCAGGCCGTGCGACGCGGAGGCTCTGCCGCCCTGGACCTTTGCCAGGTAGCCTGTGGCAGGCTGGATGGTTTCTGGGAGCTCAAGCTTGGCCCCTGGGACACGGCCGCGGGCGCCTTGATCGTCAAGGAGGCCGGCGGAACGCTGACCGATTTCAGCGGCAACGACTTCGATATATTCAAGAAAGAAATCGCGGCTTCGAATGGGAAGATTCACAAGGAGATGCTGAGGACGCTCGAGCTGTCTCTCGACAACGCTCGGCGCACAAGAGGCGGTTCTCGCCCTCGGCGCACCAAGAATGGCTCACGCGCCCGCAGCGCAGGGGGCGGGCCCGGATCGCAGCAGTTCCGCTCGCGTGCGAAGCACACTCGGGGCTTGAGGTCCCCACTCTCGCGCACGGACGGCAGGCGGAACGGCGTAGGGCGTTGACGAACTTCCGCGCCTGTGTCAGACTCTCTACCTCGAAATGAAAACAGGCCGCGCGCCTGAACTTCCAACGTGGAGGCAAAGAAGTGAAAGAAAGAAAACTCCCCGAGGTTCCCGTTTCCAAGCTCAGGTGGAAGTGCCCGATCGAGAAACTTGACTTCAACTCTACCAAGGACGTCGAACCCTGCACAAAGATCATCGGCCAGGAGCGGGCTCTGAAGGCCGTGCGGCTCGGGCTGGAAATTGAGAGCGCGGGTTTCAACATCTACGTAGCAGGTTTTGTCGGGACAGGCAGAAACTCGACCATAAAGAGACTCCTCGAAGAGCTGGAAAAGGGGGAGACTCCTCCGGACGACCTCTGCTACGTGAACAACTTCAAGAATCCAGATGTGCCGACCTTGATCACGCTTCCGGCGGGAAAAGGAAAAGTCCTGAGGCGCGACATAAATCTGTTGATAGAGACTCTGCGAAGAAACGTGCCCCTCATCTTTGAGGACGAGCGCTATCAGGAGAACAAGAAGAAGCTTCTCGAATCGTTCAAGAGCAAAGAAAAGGAAATCCTAAAGGCTCTGGAGAAGCGCGTCGAAACGGACGGCTTCGTCCTGGCTCAGGTCCAGACGGGTCCCTTCACGAGACCGGAAGTGCTTCCAGTGGTCGGAGAAAACGCAGTCTCGATGGAGACTCTCGAGAAATACGTGGAGGAAGGCAAGTACAAGCAAGAGGATCTGGACCAGAAGAAGGTGCAATACGAACACCTATCCGGAGACCTCGAGGCCGCCTTCAAGGACGTGAGGAAGATCGAGAAGCAGATGAAGGCCGAGCTCGACAATTTCGACATGGTCGCCGTCATGCCTCTCGTCAAGGACGCCATAGGGGAGCTCAAGCAAAAGTACGCGAAATATCCAAAGCTCCTGGTTTACGTTGAAGAGGTGCAGACTGACATCATCCAGAACATCGACAAGTTCAAGCCCAAGGTGGAGCAGCCGGCAATGCTGGCGCCCTTCATGCCGTTCCAACCGAGGACGGATGAATTCCTTGAATACGAAGTGAACGTCGTCGTAGACAATTCTGAGATAAAGGGAAGGCCGGTCATAATCGAGACCACGCCGACCTACAGGAATCTCTTCGGTTCGATCGAGAGAGTCGTCGGCAGGTTCGGCGAATGGAAGAGCGACTTCACGCGCATAAAGGCCGGGTCTCTGATGAAGGCCAACGGAGGCTACCTCGTCTTGAACGCTCTTGACGTGCTCACCGAACCGGGCGCGTGGAACGCGCTCAAGCGCACGATAAGAAACAGAATTATAGAGATGCAGCCTTACGATCCTTTCTACTTGTTCGGCGGCACTTCTCTCAAGCCGGAACCTGTGGATTTCAAGTTGAAGGTCGTAATGATAGGCGACGCCTACCTCTACTCCCTCCTCTACGCCTACGACGAGGATTTCAGGAAGACCTTCAAGATAAAGGCGGACTTCGACACCGTGATGAAGCGGAGCAAGGACACAATCTACGACTACGCGTGCTTCATCGCCAAAGTCTGTAGGGACGAAGGACTTCGTCACTTCGACAAGAGCGGCGTCGCCGCCGTTGCCGAATACGCCGTGAGGCTGGCCGGAAACCAGGAAAAGCTCACCGCGCGCTTTCTCCAGATCGCCGACATAGTGAAAGAGGCGAACTACTGGGCCTCCAAGGACCGCGGCGAGCTTGTTCAGGGGAAGCACGTCGAGAGGGCGATCTACGAAAAGATCTACCGCGTGAAGCTCATTGAAGAGAAGATACAGGAGCTCATTGAGCGCGGCATTCTGATGATCGACATAGAGGGCGCCAGCGTGGGTCAGGTGAACGGGCTTGCGGTGTACGACCTCGGCGATCACGTTTTTGCCAAGCCCTCAAAGATCACGGCGCAGACTTCCCTGGGTAGGGCCGGCATCATAAACATAGAGAGAGAAGCCAACTTGAGCGGCCGCACTCACGACAAGGGCGTGCTCATAATGACCGGCTACGTGAGGGCGATGTATGCCCGCAAGAGACCCCTGACGCTGAGCGCAAGCCTCTGCTTCGAGCAATCGTATGCCGGAGTGGAAGGAGACAGCGCCTCCGCTGCCGAGCTCTTTGCGTTCATGTCGAGCCTGGCCGAGGTGCCCCTGAGACAGGACATAGCCGTTACGGGCTCGGTGAACCAGAAGGGAGAAATCCAGCCGATCGGAGGCGTGAACGAGAAGATCGAAGGCTTTTTCGACGTCTGCAAGGCGAACGAGCTCACCGGCACGCAGGGGGTGATAATCCCGGAGCGGAACGTGCAGGAGCTGATGCTGAGGAACGACGTCGTGCAGGCCGCGCAGGAAGGCAAGTTCCACATCTACACGATGAAGAAGGTCGAGGACGGGATTGCGATATTGACCGGCATGCCGGCCGGCGAGCGCGGCAAGAACGGAGAATACCCCAAGGGAACCGTCAACCACCTGGTCGACAAGAAGCTCCTCCAGATGAGCGAGCAAATGAAGGAATTCGGCGAGAAATCCAGGGGCGAGGAAGAAGAGGCGCCGAAGAAGGCGGAGAAGGGCCGAGGATAGGCGGGAGACAAGAGATCACGTCAACGGCGGAGGACTTGCCAAGAAACGAATCGCCGTCCTCCCGAGCAAGTCACTGCTCATGTGAAGGACGGCGTTCTATTGACAGCCTCGCCGAGCGGCCATCCACTCGTCGAGCAAATTGCTGGACGTTATCTCTTCCTAGCGCGCCTCGTGCTGCCCCGCTTCGGCTTGCCGATGGAAGAGGCTTTCTTCCGAGCAGAGGCAGACCTCGCCTTTGCGGAGGATGCTTTTCTCGGCCTGGAAGGCTTGCGGACTTTCGCGCGCCTCATCACTCCAGTCACCTTGATCGATGTCGTGCGCTTCCCGGCTTTCGCCTCGCTGCCCGCCGTCTTCACCGTCGCCTTCGCACGCTTCCCAGCCTGCGGACGCTGGGCCGTCCCAACCACCTTACCAGTCCCCTTCCCCGGCTTCGCCCCTTTCCTCTTTGCGAAGTCATAGAGTTCCTTCGCCTTCTGGGCAATGTGCTCCGCACTCACTTCAAACTCTTTGATGAGTTCCCACGGCTTCCCGGATTCACCGAATCTGTCTTTCACGCCGATCATGCCCATGATTGCAGGCAGGCCGTAGGCTTCCTTCGCTTCCGCAACAACTGCTGCAACAAGGTTGCCGAGCCCGCCGACCTGATGCTCCTCCGCGCTCACGACGATTCCCGTCTCCACGCACGCTCTCACTATGGTGCGCTTGTCCAAGGGTTTCACCGTGTGCATGTTCACGATTCTCGTTTCCAGGCCGTACTCCTCCTTGAGGATGTAAGCCGCCCTCATCGCCTCGGGAACTTCCGGACCACAGGCTATTATTGTGAGATCCTCGTTTTCGTTCTTGTACTTGGACGAAAGCACCGTCTCGAAGGCGTCCATGAAATTGTCCTTCTCGCCCCTGAGCCTGATCACGTTGGCTTCACCAAACTTGAAAGGCGTGGCGGCGTTGGTGACAATCGGCGTGGCCTCTCTCGCAAATCTCAAGTACTTGGGGCCGAACACGTCGAAGAGCAACATCTTGCCCGCCTTCGCCGTTTCGATGGAGTCGCAGGGCACGACCACGTTCATGTTCGGAAGGCCACACATCTGGAATAACTCTTCGAGAGCCTGGTGAGTGGCGCCGTCAGGCCCCACGGAGACACCACCGTGGGCGCCGGCTATGAAGACGTTGAAGTTCCCGTAGCAGACGGTTGTCCTCAATTGGTCAAGGTTCCTGCCGGAGGCAAAGACTCCGTACGTGCCGAACACGGGGAGCTTCCCTTCTTTTGCCAAACCGGCGGCAACGCCCGTCGCGCTCTGCTCGGCAATTCCCATGCTCAAGAATCTGTCGCTCCTGTGAGGATGCTTCGCATGGAACTCGCTGATTGCGATGGACCCTGAAATGTCGGCTCCAAGACAAACAACTCTCTCGTCGTCGCCCGTTTCTCTCAGGGCGCAGCCGAACCCAAACCTCGTGGGATCCATCTGAGCTTTCATGCGCGGCCCCGTGTTCCAGAAATAGTCCCTCGAGAACTTGGGCATCTTGGCGTCGAGCTTCCTGTCGGCGGACGCCTGATAGCGCTTCGCCTTCTCCATGAGCCTCTCCACGGGAAGCTTGTCCCTCAGGCCCAGTTGGGTGAGTCCGTCGAGCATCTGCTCATAGCTGGGCACCTTGCCGTGCCAGCCGGCCACGTTCTCCATGAAACTCACGCCCTTTCCCTTGATGGTGTGGGCGATTATCACGGTGGGCTTACCCTTGAAGTTCTTGGCTTGCTCGAAGGCGTTCAGTATTTGCGTCATGTCGTGGCCGTCTATTTCTATGACGTTCCAGCCGAAGCTCTCGTATTTCTTGTTCAGAGGGTCGATGTCCATTACTTCTTCGACCCAGCCGTCGATCTGGAGCCTGTTCTTGTCAACGATGCCGCAGAGGTTGTCGAGCTTGTAGTGGCCGGCTTCCATCGCGGCCTCCCAAATCTGTCCCTCCTGCTGCTCGCCGTCGCCCATGAAGCAGTAGACTCTGTAGTCGCGATTGTCGAGCTTTGCGGCAAGAGCAATCCCGTTTGATATGCTCAGGCCCTGGCCGAGCGACCCCGTCGAAGCCTCTACGCCGGTGAGTTTGAGCCAGTGCGGATGCCCCTGGAAAGGACTGTAGAGCTTCCTCAGGGTCACGACCTCCTCGATGTCGAAGTAGCCGCTCATCCCGAGGCAGAGATAGAGGGACGGGGCCTTGTGTCCGGTTGACCAGAGTATCCGGTCTCTCCCCTCCCAGTGGGGATTCTTGGGGTCGTGCTTGGCCACGTTCAGGTAAACAGCGGCCGCAATGTCCATGATCGAGAGTGTACCGCCGGCATGGCCTGACCCTGCGGCAGTAAGACAGATGAGGTTGTAGCCTCGAAGCAGCTTGGCGGCGTCAGCCAGCTCCGGTGCCGAAAGCTGCTTAAGAATTTCGCCGCTTCTTGAATCGATTATTGGCATAGTTCCTCCCGTGAACTACAAGAACGTGTGCGAAATCAATCTAAAAAAGGATGGAGGAAGCCGGCGATCCTCATCTGCAGCGCGCCTGCGCCATCCAAGCCGCCCCCTATATCTTTATGAGCTGCACGAGCTCGCGCACAGCATTCGCAGACTTGTTGAGCGCTGCCTTCTCCTCGTCGGTGAGCTTGAGCTCTATTATCTGCTCGACTCCGCTTGTGCCGATCTTGATGGGCACTCCCACGTACAAATCTCTTATGCCGTACTCCCCTTCCAGATAGGCCGCGCACGGGACAACTCTCTTCTTGTCCTTGAGCACTGACTCCACCATCTGCACCACGGCGGCGGAAGGAGAATAGTACGCGCTCCCCGTCTTGAGCAAAGCCACGATCTCGCCGCCGGCCTTCCTGGTCCTGCTGACGATGGCGTCGATCTTCTCCTTGGACATGAGCTCGGTTATGGGAACGCCTGCAACCGTCGTGTACCTGGGAAGAGGTACCATGTCGTCGCCGTGCCCGCCCAGAACCATCGCCTGAATGTCTTCGACGGAGACGTTGAGCTCCATGGAGACAAAGCATCTAAACCGAGCCGTGTCGAGAATTCCCGCCATTCCAAAAACGCGGTGTTTCGGGAACTTACTTACCATCTTTGCCACGTGGCACATGGCGTCGAGAGGATTTGAAACGATTATGAGTATGGCATTAGGCGAGTACTTACAGACTTGCTCGGTCACGCCTTGGACGATCTTCTTGTTCACGTCCAGGAGCTCGTCCCTGCTCATTCCGGGCTTCCTCGGGAGCCCAGCGGTGATGACAACGATGTCTGAATTCGCCGTATCTTTGTAGTCGTTGGTGCCCAGGATCTTTGTGTCGAAATCCTCGACGGGCCTCGTTTCCATCAAGTCGAGAGCCTTCCCTTGAGGCATACCCTCAACGATGTCGACAAGAACGATGTCGGCCAGCTCCTTTTCTGCTGCCCAGTGCGCAGCAGTAGCTCCAACGTTTCCCGCACCGACGATGGTCACCTTGTTCTTCATTGGCATCCCTCCTGAATGAACGGGTAGGTCCTCTGAAAGAGCCCGAGGCGCGCCTCAACCTCCCAAGGCAAAAGGGCGGCTGAGGCATCCAGCCACAAGTTGCAACTTGTTATTGTCCCTTGTGCTAGGCGATGTGTCAACAGAATTTTGGCGCGCTGATCGGGCCGGCGCCTTGTGGGTTATCCGCACCGCGAGAATCCGCAGAAATGGCAGACCAGGCAACCGCCTTCAGGTTCTACTTTGCCACCGCAGTCCGGACACGTGAGCTGCTGAATCTGCGTGTCCCGCGCCCCTTCTGACACGCCGCTGGAAGCGACCGTCGCGCCCGTGGAGCCGACCGCCCCGCCGCTACCGGGCTCACCCGAAGAGGGCCCAAAGCCCGAGCCGGAGGCAGAAGAGCGTTCGAGGAATCTCTCTATGGCCTTTCCTATGGCGTCGGGGCAGGAAAGGACTTGGCTGCCGTTGTCCCACAGGGGTTGAGGGCACCTTATTCCCTTCAATTGCGTGAGCGTAGAGCGGATGTCTATGCCCGACCTCAGAGCGAGAGAGACGAGCCGGCTTATGGCTTCCGTCTGGGAGGCGGCGCAACCGCCCGTCTTTCCGAGTCTGGCAAAGACCTCGAAGGGACCCTGCTCGTCTTCGTTCACCGTTACGTAGAGACTTCCGCAGCCCGTCCCGATCTTTTCCGTGGAACCTCTCGTGACGAGAGGTCGCGAACGTGGCGTCAGTCTTCCCCTGAGCCTTCCCCCGAGTTTCTTGTCCTCCCTGCCTATCGTGAGGACCTGCCGTTCCCGGCTCCCGTCTCGATAGATGGTCACGCCCTTACACTGAAGTCTGTAGGCAAGCATGTACGCGTTCTCTACGTCCGCGACGGTGGCGTTGCGACCGAAGTTTATGGTCTTTGAGACCGCGTTGTCTGTGTGCTTCTGGAATGCCGCCTGCATCCGAACGTGCCACTCGGGAGTGATGTCGTGCGCCGTGACGAAGACTCTTTTCACGTCCTCCGGAATCCCCTCGATGTCTTTGAGACTCCCTTTGGCCGCTACTGCCCTGGCAAGCTCTTCCGTGTAGAAGCCTCTGTCCTCCGCAGTTTTCCTGAACGCCTTGTTGACTTCGGGAAGTTCCGTGTTGTCCATCACATTTTTGATGTATGAAATTGCAAACAACGGCTCGATGCCACTCGAGCAATCCGCCAATATGCTGAGCGTACCGGTCGGCGCGATGGTCGTGGTGGTGGCGTTGCGCACCCTGGGAGCGCCTGGAGAGTCACTGGCGCTGCCCTTGAAGACGGGAAAGACACCCTTCTTCCTGGCAAGCTCGACGGAAGCCTTCTTGGATTCGGCTTGTATGAGGCTCATCACCTTCTCGGCAAGCTCAATGGCGTCCTGGGAGTCATACGGAATTCCCAACTTCAGGAGCATGTCCGCAAAACCCATGACTCCGAGGCCTATCTTCCGCGTGCCTCTGGACATCTTCTCAATGTCGGGGATGGGATACTTGTTCACGTCTATCACGTTGTCCAAGAATCTCACCGCAATCGGTATGACTTCTTGGAGTCTCTCAAAATCCACTTCTGTGCGGCCGTTGACGGTCCTCACCATTTTAGACAGATTGATCGAACCGAGGTTGCACGACTCGTAGGGCAGGAGAGGTTGTTCGCCGCAAGGGTTGGTGCTCTCTATCCTGCCGAGATGAGGCGTGGGGTTGTCGCGGTTGAGTCTGTCGAGAAAGACGACGCCCGGCTCGCCGTTTTTCCAGGCCATGAGGACAATCAACCTGAATACTTTCCTCGCCTTGAGTTTGCCGATCGCGTCGTTTGTTCGTGGGTTTATCAGGTCGTACTCTTCGTCCTTCTCGACCGCCTCCATGAACCTCTCGGTCACGCCGACGGAGAGATTGAAGTTGTTGAGACAGTTTTCCTTGTTCTTTGCTGTAATGAAATCGAGGACGTCGGGATGATCGACGCGAAGAAGCCCCATGTTGGCGCCCCTTCGCGTTCCGCCTTGCTTGATGGCATCCGTGGCAGAGTCAAACACTGTCATGAATGAGACCGGCCCGCTGGAGATACCCCGCGTGGAAAGCACGACGTCGTTTCTGGGTCTGAGTTTTGAGAAAGAGAAGCCCGTCCCGCCACCGCTTTTGTGAATCAGAGCGGTGTTCTTGACGGCTTCAAAAATGCTCTCCATTGAATCCTCGACGGGAAGAACAAAACAGGCAGAAAGTTGCTGCAGGTCGGCGCCCGCGTTCATCAGAGTCGGTGAATTCGGAAGGAACTCGAGCGAGGCCATGATCTCAAAGAAGTCCTTTTCTATCCTCGCTACTTCTTCTTGGTTCTCGTATCTCGCGTCCGACGAAGCTATGTTCTTCGCAACCCGCCGGAGCATCTCCTCGGGCGTCTCGATGAGTTTTCCGGCTTCGTCTTTCCTCAGGTATCTTCGTTCAAGGACTTTCGCTGCGTTTTCCGAGAAGCGGACTTCGGCTTCGCAGCTTCCGTGGCTGCACCTGGGGGGTTCAGTTCGGCGAGCAGATCTTCTAGCGACTCTAGATCTCATAGGAGCGCCCGGCGCATCCTGAATTGCCTTTGCCATCACTGCCACTCCCGAGCTCTATTGTAAAGAGAGATTGCTGGTCTAGAAGGTCCACGAAACGGAACCGGAATTTCCCCCGTGGAGAAACTCCGGCCCGAAACACTGCAGAACAAATCGACTTAACTCTATCTAGTGGCGAGGTGGACTATAGACACCCACATATAGTGGTGTCAAGAAAAATGTACTTTCACGTCCTGATATTGAGGTGTTTTTATAATCTCTTGGTATTACGTGGGTTATCGCCGCCGACGGAGTCGCACCGTGTGTTGAGAAGCCGACCTTTCGGCGATCCGAGATAAAGATATTTGTGATGTGCGCGGTGACAACGGAGGGTTCAGCGGAATTCTACAAAAAACTGAGGAAGAATCTGGAACATGAGGTTCCAGATTCTTCCTCGCTTATTGATGCCTGCTCATACAACTGACTCGCATACGGCAGGCTTGTTGGCTTAGTTACCTCCCGAAGTGGTCGTCGTAGTAGTGGTCGTCGTGGAGGTATCAACCGGAGCTGTCTCCGGAACTGGAGTGGTCTCCGTCGTCGTCGTCGTCGTCCCCTCCGGCGGCGCCTTCTTTGCGCAGCCCAGACCGGCGCAAAGGGTCACGACAAACAGGGCTATCAAAAGGATAGCTAGTGCCTTCTTCATTTCACGTATCACCTCCTTAAGCTCGCAACACCACGCAAAAGCGTCGTATTGTTGTGCTGTGAATCTTGATCTGAATTCCAGATGCTTCCGAAAAAAGGCATCTTGATGATGCCTACTACAACAAAGCAATAGAAGTTGTCAAAAGGTAGAAGCTACAGAATGGCTGTTTCAAAGTCAAGCTAAAAATTCGGGATTTCACGAAGTGAAGATCCGCGATTCGGAGCAAGGCCACAACTCTCTCAATACCAATATGTTACGAGGTGGGGGCGCGAGGCAACTAATCCCGCACACACATCCCTCAGTGCGAAATCTTCTTCACGTACGTCTTGTAGTTGAAATCGGGGCTTCTATCCTTCGTGTGGCACACAAGACACTTCTGTTCGCTCACCTGCTTGTAGCTTCCGTCCCTCTTGTGAGCGCTACCCATGCCGTGACAAGCCTCACATTGCACATTCTCCAACTCGACAGAAGAAGCCTTGCCAAATCCGGTGGGCTCTCCGTAGCCGGTCGTATGACAGGCCAGACACTCCGTCAAACCCTCACTGTTCGTCTTCGTGAGAGTCTCGTATGCGCGAGCGTGCCCCATCTTTGACACCTTCTGGTCTACACCTTCGTGGCATCGTCTACACGTCCCCTCACCGAGGTAGCGATCTTCGCCCGCTCTGGACAGAGACGCTTCCTGCTCCTGTCGCATTCTTTCGTCCGTCAGTTTTTTTTCCTGCTTGTTGTACTCTTGGATGACTGCCAGTACGAGTTTACCCTCACGTATTCTGCCGTCGAGCGGCACTTGTGTTCCTTCGTGAGATATTATGCCCTTCTTGCCCTCCAGTTTCAGGATCAGACGGCCCACGTACTGCGCCTTCGCCCCACCCGCCATGACCAGGGCATTACCTTCCTTGCGCGGCTCGATGAGAACGCTCGTGTTGTGACCGATCACAAGGACGTCGATCTGGGGGACTTCGTTGACCAGCTTCGTGCTCTTGGCGATGCCCATGTGGGCAAGCACCACCACTACGTCCACTTTCTTCTTCAGAGAAGGTATCAGCTTCTTTGCGGTCTCTACGGGATCAAGTATTACCAGACTGTCGGGCCTGCTTGCCGCTGGGGGCACGGAGAGCACGTTGTCGATGAGACCGACTATGCCCACCTTAACGTTGCCACGCTTGGTTATCAAGTAGGGCTGAACGACTGTCTTGCCGTTCCTGCGGTAAACGAGATTGGCGTTCACCAGGGGGACCTTTGTCTCACGCGCAGCATCAAGCAAGAATTCTGTCCCGAGCTCCAGTTCAAGCTCGCCGACGCACAGAGCATCGTATCCCATGAGACCCATGCAGCGGAGAACAACCTCGGCCTTCCTTTTCTCCAACTCGGAGTTGCCGCCGAAAGCGTCACCCGCATCCACAGAGACTACGTTATTGAAAGACGCGCGCATAGAGTCAATCAAGCCGGCCCGCCGGGCCAGACCACCCTTCTGGGACGAGTGTCAGCCACAGGGGGCAAGTTCTGAACGGGTGTCGTTAGTCGAGAGGATAACCAGAGTCTCTTCCTTGGCTTGCAGGACTGGCGGCATAAGTGCGAGCACCAGTGTGGCCGAGAGAAGAATGATGGGTGCAAGTCTCAGATGTTTCAACGTAAGCGTCACCTCCTGCATACTCAAGCGCATTACAGCATATAACTATAGCAGGCCTGAAGAGTGGGCGCAAGGAATTTGTGGCCGGCGCAGACGCAGCGGTGGGCACCCGCATCTCGTCAGGCTCGGATCAGGCTCGGACTCTCTCTTTGAGTGCTTTCCCAGCCTGAAACGCAGGGAATCTCGCCGCGGGTATCTTGATCCTCTCTCCAGTCTGGGGGTTTCGTCCCTCCCTGGCCTTTCGCTTCCTCGTCTTAAAGGTACCGAAACCCGTTATCTGGACTTTTCTCCGGCTCACGAGCTCACCAACTATGATCCCGCGCTTGGGAAGAGTGCTGAAAAGAGCGTCTATGGCCGCCTTTGCATCCTTGAGGGAGAGCCCGGTTCTTCTGGCAAGCTCCGCCGCAAGCTTCGTCTTGCTCATACGATTCACCTCCAGAAAACGTGAGAGAGGATGGTGCTTACGAAATGGCTTACTCGCAAGGTAGACGGAATCACACTATAACACCATGGCGTCGTTGTCAACACGTTCTCCAATACTACTGGGCCGTCCCACGCTCTACGTAGATTTCTTTGTGTGCCTTGATGTTGATCTTGAAGTAATACTCCCACTTTTGCCCCGAGAACACTCTCGTGAAATACGCTTCCCAACAATGGAGGTCCCTGTAGAGCGAGAATCTCTGGCTGATGATCTCCTTATCTTTCAAGTCATAGTGTGCGGAATACTGGACCCGCCAGTTGGGAGAAAGATCGAAGCCTGCATTGCCGTCGACCCAATAGCTGGCGCTCGCCCTGTCCTCGCCGCGGTTATAGCTGAAGGTGAAGGCGCCCTGCAGCGGAGGCAGGGAAATACCCTTTTCCTCAGTGTCCCCAGTGTCCTCATCAACTCCCTGCGCTGCGCTCTCCCCTTCCAGAACACGCTCTCCAGGGGCCGCCTCCTCCGGTTCTTCCCCACCACCCGCTTTTCCTCCGGTCTGGAAGGAAACGTTAGAAACAAGACTCATACTGGTCATGTGGAACTTCACGGGATCGTGGGTCAGAAATAGTTCCGAGGACAGGTTGTTTGTGGGTTTCAATCTCACAGAAGTGTTTATGTTCGAAAAGGCCTGTGAATTGTTCTTTTCTTTGTACAGAAAATCGTAGGAAGTGGAGACATTAAGATCCAGAAGGTCGTCCAGCTTTATCACCCTGTCCTTCCATTTCAATTTTGCCTGGAAGCGGTTGCTCAACGCCATTGAGAGAAGCTGGCTCTTACTCCACGAAGTCGAGATCGAGCTGAAACTGGGAAAACGGCTTCGTCTGGTGCCGTACTCGTCGACATAACTGTACTCCGGAAAATCGGGCTGGTAGGAAAACTGGAGGCTGGGCGAGAGAGAGTGCCTGATTCCGTCGAGTGGGCCAAGCCTCGGCATGAAGACACGATAGAGCGTGGCACTTCCTGTCATTGAAGCGCTCCAGACGCCCGAACGCTCATACTTGTTTCCAAGGAGATCCTTATCATACCAATTCTCGGTGTACGACAACCCTGGGGAAACGTTGAGAATCCCGAACAGCTTTCTCGCGTCCCTCAAGCTCAGACGCGTACTCATCCCGGAATGAGTGTCCTCACTCAATTCATATTTCTTGGATTCCGAAACGAGCACTGAAGACGCGCTGAGATACATGCTACTCAGCCAGGGAAGCCACCCCTTGTCCTTCCCGCCCTTGGAGGCCCTGCCAATCGCCTTGCTCTGTAACGACAGACTCACCTTGGGTCTCAACTCCGACCTCGTCAGCTCGTTCACGCCGTCGGTCGGGTCAGTGTTCATGTAGTCTGTTCTATCGTAGGCGCCGGTGAGCTGCGCTGAGGCCCAGCGCTTCGTTAGAGACATTTTCGAGCGCAATATTTGGTTCATGCGCTGCACGAAGTCCCTTCCTAATCCCCTATCCAGTCTGTAGGTCTTGTCGCTGACGAAATCCCCTTCCATGGAAAGATCGAGTCCTTCCCCCAACTTCTGGAGGTGACTGCCCCTGAGGTCCCACTGGGAGGTGCCGAGACCCTCATTCCGTGAGTATGAGGTGTTGAGGTAGCCCGACAGTTTGTAGCGAACCTCGTAGCGCCCCTCGAGATATCCAATCCAGCGAGGTGAGCTCTCGTAGTAGTCAATCCAGGCCGTGGCATCGGCGTACTCATTGACGGCCCAGTAGTAGCCGGCATTTCTGATAAACCTACCCTTGTTCGAGCTCAAGCCGAACTCCACCTGGGGAATCAAAAAACCTGAATGCCTTCCCGGTTTTATGGGAAATACATAGAACGGCAGAGCCAAGACGGGAATCTTCCTTACGTAGAGAATGAGCGGCTTCACGATCACCTTGTCGTTTGCGTAGACCTTCATTCGAGTGCCTGTGAAATGATAGTGCGGCTCCTTGAGCTCGCAGGTTGTGTAGTCACCCACCCTGACGTCGAGGATCTTGTCCCCCACCTTCCGAATCTGATCACCCGTGTAGAATCCCTTCTGAAATCTCGTGTTTCCGTGGAATATGGTGCCCCTTGCGCTCTCCAGGGAATACGTCATTCTGTCGCCCGTAACCTTCTGCTCGCCTTCCCAGAGGATGGGCTCTCCCGTGGCCTCGAGGCTCTGCTTGTCGGAATCAAACGCCACCTGCTCGGCTATCAGCCTGAGATTCTTGTACTTGAGTTCTGCCTGACCCGTGAGGTTTATGAGGTGTTCGCCCACGAAGAACTCTATTTTCTTCTTACTTGAATACTCGACCTCTTCTTGTTTCATGCTGTCGCCCGAGGCAGTGGAGAAATGGTACTTTCCTGAAGTCACTCCATCAAACGTCGCCTTGTAGGGCTTTCGGTCACGGACCTCCAGGTGCAGCGTCTCGCCGTCTGCGGTGTTCGAGGTGGGCTTGCGCCCTGCGGCGGAGAAGTATTCGCTGTGCGCGTGTCCGTAAACAAAAACCTCTTTGACTTCCTCGTTGTCCATCAGGATGCGTATGGAGTCTCCGCGCACAAGACTCGTCTCGGCCTCTTGGCCGGCGGGCGCTCTGTAGAAAACCTGCGCATTTTCAAAGACCTTGACGGTGCGGATCTGATCTCCGTCCGTGAGAAGTTCGAGCGAATCCCCCAGAATTTCTCCATCTTTGTCCCACGCACGCGGCTGTCCGGACAGCGCTGCTCTGTTCTCGTTCCTGAAGAACTCCGCCAGTTGGCAGGTGGCTTCCATGTCCTCACGATTTATGTGAACGCTGCCTCTGGCCTTGAAGATATCCTTGTCCATCAGGAATTCCATTTCCTCTCCAACGACGACCGTTTGCTTTCCCTTCTTGTCGGTGGAGACCAGCTTCGGGCTTGAGGTAACCAGTGCAACCTTCGTGTTTCTGTTGTACAGCGCCTGGCCGCCTGTGACGGTGGCGTCGTTCGGCCTGTCAAAGGCCGTGACGTTGCCCGTTGCCTCGACCAGCTCGGTGTCCCTGTGGTAGACGATCCTGTCCGCGTCAATCTTCCTCGTGCTGTCCACCATGGTGACATTTCCCGAGACCACAGCCACGTTTTCTCTCCTGCGAAACTCGGCCACCGCACCGGTCAGGGTGACGTCGGCGTTCTTGATGTGAACGTTCTCCTGAAGCGTGGCCACCTGAGTCTCGAGAGAATATGTGGCTCTCCTAGAATTCATTATGGTCTCTCCGTCAACGATCCTCACGCCGCCGCCGAGCGTGGCTATCCGTGAATTGCGGAAGTATATCCCCGTCGCGCCGGTTGCCGCCGTGGTGCCATGCACGATGCGAACATTACCTTCAAGAAGAAGAAAGTCCTCCCCGGTCTCTCCTTGCCCCTTCAGGTTGTCGGCGGAGATCTGGAAGGGTATCTCTTCCTCTGCTTGAGCCGAATCCTGTGCAGATTCGGTCGTGGCAGGTTTCTGGAGAGGCGCTGTGACGGTCGTCTGAGCAGAATCCTGGGACGTCTTTGGGTCGGCTCCCTGAGCCGTGGCGACACCGGGAGAGAGCGGCATGAGCAAACTCAAGGACAGGAAGAGAAACAGACAGAGGAAGGCGCAGGAAGACCGGCAATAAAACGGGCGGACGGACGGGCAGATCGACCGGAGAAATCGTGATCTGCGGGAGGCCGTGACGGGGCGAAGCCGCTTGTGCATGACTCAGTCTTCCTCGCTCGTCAACACCATCATGGCTGCGCCAATGACTCCCGCGTCATTACCAAACCGCGCAGGTACTATCTCGACGCACTTGCTGGAGGGCGCAATCGCTCTCCTGGTCACGGTGGCCTTCACCGCCCGGAACAGTGGCTCGCCGGCGTTCGACACCCCGCCGCCTATTACTACGATCTCGGGATTGAGGAGGTTTATTGCGCCCGCAAGCGCTATGCCAATGTACTCGCCGGCTTCTGCGAACACTCTTTCCGCGATCTCGTTACCTTCCTTCGCCGCCTCGCCAAGGTCTCTTGCAGTCAGATCGTCCAGAGACCCGAGACCCATAACCTCCCACTCCTTCTGTTTACCCTCCTCCTGTATCAAAGTTCTCGCTCTGCGTACGATTTGCCCGCTTCCGGCAAAACTCTCAAGACAACCTCTGTTGCCACACGAACAGATCGGCCCGTCCGGATCAATTGTGACGTGGCCGATCTCCCCGGCAAAACCGCAACTGCCGGTGTACATTTCACCGTTGAGCTTGAGTCCTCCCCCGACTCCGGTTCCCAGTGTCACGAACACGGCGTTAGTTGCGTCCTTCGCGGCCCCATAGAAACCTTCGGCGACACTGAAGACATTGGCGTCGTTGTCCAGCGTGACCTTGACGCGAAGCTCTTGAGAAAGCAGGCCCGCGAGCGGTGTGTCTCGCCAACCCGGGAGGTTAGGTGAGATCTTGACTATTCCAAGGCGTGTATCGATTAGACCCGCGCACCCGATGCCTATTGACGGCAGCTCTATTTGCGCTTCACGTCCAAGTTCTCTCACTGCACCAGAGAGTCTTGCTACGACTGCTTCGGGTGCTTCTTTGGGACTCATGGGGAGAAGGCGCCGGCCGAGGACTCTGGGACCCTCGGCAACCAGAGCAACCTTGATGTACGTGCCACCGACATCCACACCGATTGCAATGGGGTTCTCGCGTGAAGATGACATAGCGAAATCTCCCGAGGCGTGGCCTACTGGCCTGACTCGTCAGTTTAGTTCTTCACGACAGAGCATCTCCGGCGCAGGCAGAGATCACCTTCCTGGCGACACGCTCTCACAAACGGTTCATCCTCGAGGAAGTGCGATTTTTGCTTCGCTTCTAGAATCAAAGACGTGTGCCCTCGAAGCCGGCACAAAAAGCCTCACGGATGCAAGTCGCACCGGAATCTCTCTGCCCGTTGCTTTATAAACGATGGGGGTTTTGCCCACGCCAACATGCACCACCGCCTCATTTCCGAGAACCTCAACAAGATCCACGGTCCCCTGAGCCAACTCCAGAAACTTCGTGTCTGTGGGCCGCTCCGTGACGATGTCTTCGGGCCTCGCGCCGAGGCTTATCTCGCAATGTGGACACGCCTGCATGATGGAGCCGAACTCGGGAGGAAGCCCGACAGACATGTAGGGAGACCTGAAGAACAGCTTACCGTCGACCTCTTCAATCGTTCCCTCTACGATGTTCATCGAGGGAGTGCCGATGAAACCTGCCACAAACCTGTCCGCCGGATTGCGGTAGACCTCGAGGGGTTCGTCAATCTGCCTCACGACTCCCTTGTTCATCACGGCTATCCTTTGCCCCATGGTCATGGCCTCTGTCTGGTCGTGCGTGACGTAGATCATCGTGACGCCCAGCTTGGCATGGAGTTTCACGATTTCCGCGCGCATCTGGACTCTAAGTCTTGCGTCGAGGTTGGAGAGAGGCTCGTCAAAAAGGAATACCTTGGGATGCCTCACTATGGCTCTGCCGACGGCGACTCTTTGCCTCTGTCCGCCGGAAAGCTCTTTCGGCTTTCTCGAGAGCAGGGAGGCGATTTCGAGAATCTCTGCGGCCTCCTGGACTCTTCGGTCTATCTCTGCCTTTGCGAACTTCCTGAGTCTCAGGCCGAAAGACATGTTGTCATACACGGTCATGTGAGGATAGAGAGCGTAGTTCTGAAAAACCATGGCGATGTCGCGGTCCTTGGGGGCCACGTCGTTGACCAACGTGTCGCCGACGTAGACCTCTCCCTGGCTGGGCTGCTCCAACCCCGCCACAATTCGCAGGACGGTCGTCTTTCCGCAACCGGAGGGACCGACCAGGACCAAGAGCTCCTTGTCCCTCACGTTGAGACTCACGTCGTCAACGGCCACGACTCCACCTGCAAATGATTTCGTCACACCTTTGAGGACTACTTCTGCCATCTCACGTTCTCCCTTGAGTACGCGTGCTCCCTAAATGCACTCCCTGACGCCAATTCCCAGACAATCCATCGCTTCGCCAACAGTATAGAAGGAGCCCGTCACACATACAAGCTCATCGTCGCCGGCAAGAGAGAAGGCCTCATCGAGGGCCCGGGGCACGCTGTCCTTCACGCTCCATTTGGAGAATGTGGACGGCCCCTTGCTCTTGAGTTCGCACGCAGGAAGCGCCCGGGGAGTGGAGGCTTGCGTGAACACTACGTGCCTGACGCGGGGCAAGAGGCGTTTCAGAAATGTCTTGTGGTCCTTGTCCTGAACCATACCCACTACCGCCACCACGTTCTTACCCCGGTAGATTGTGGCCAGGGCTTCACTCAGCGCATTCCCGGCATCGGGATTGTGGGCGACGTCAAGAAGAACAAGCGGCTTCCATCCCCGTTCTTCGAGCCTTCCTGGCCACTCGGCGTCTCTCAAGCCTGCCTCGATGGCCTCTTTGCCTATTGTGATCCCGCGGTTTTCCAGATGCGAGCAAGCGAGAAGCGCGCAGCCCGCGTTCCTGATCTGGCGCTTACCTCTCAGACGTAAGTAAAGGTCGGTCCAGCGGGTTTTGTACTCGCAACCATCGGCGGCGTGAACATTACCCGGTTGTGGGCCGCGACGTGTCGGGCTGCGACGCGCCGATGAGGCGGTGGCGGAAAAGACCGTGCCCGCTCGCGACACAAAACGCGACCTGAGCCTTATGTCCCTGCCCACTACAGAAAGTGGTGAGGCGAGAGAAGTAGATATTTCGGCGAGCGCCTCAAGCGCCTCACCTCGGGCACCGGTGACGACCGGGCGCCCTTTCCGCATTATCCCCGCCTTTTCAGCGGCGATCGCGCGCAACGTGGTGCCCAGGATACTACTGTGCTCTACGGCAATCCCGGTAATGATCGAAACCAGCGGGCTCAGGACGTTCGTGGAGTCCAGTCTCCCTCCGAGTCCCACTTCTGCAACAACAAGCTCCACCTTTGTGTCCTTGAAATGTTTGAAGGCAAGTGCGGTGATCGTCTCGAAGAAGGAATGCCCGCCCTTTTCGGCGATGGGAACAAGAAATCTCAGCAACTCTCCGGCTTCATTCCTGGCAATGCACTCGCCTGAGATTCTTATCCTCTCTCTGAAGTCGATGAGGTGGGGAGACGTGTAGAGGCCGACGTTGTAACCGGCGGCTTTGAGTATCGAGGCGATGAGAGAGCACGTTGAACCCTTGCCGTTTGTGCCAGCCACGAGAACAGAGGGAAAGTGTCGTTCCGGCCTGCCGACTGTCTTGAGTAACGTCCTTGTGCCGTCCAGGCTAAACTTCATTCCTCTCTTTTGGAGAGAGTAAAAGCGCCCGACCAGCCTGTCATACTCCGTTCCCCTCATTTTTCTCCCACAGGCGCGTGCTCTTCCAAAAGAGATTCAGCAATCCCACGACTGTCGACTTGAGTTCTTTTCGCTCCACGATCATGTCTATCATGCCATGTTCCAGGACAAACTCAGACCTCTGAAAACCCGGGGGAAGCTCCTGGTTTATGGTTTGCTCGATGACTCTCGGTCCGGCGAAGCCTATCAGGGCGCCAGGCTCCGCTATGATGACGTCACCGAGTGAGGCATAGCTTGCAGAGACGCCGGCAGTCGTGGGATTCGTGAGGATCGAAATGAAGGGGATTCCCTTCCGGGCAAGCATGGCGAGGGCAACGGAGACTTTGGCCATTTGCATCAGAGACAGTATTCCTTCCTGCATGCGCGCCCCGCCAGACGTCGAAACGATGATGAGAGGAATCTTGGATGTCAGGCAGTATTCGACCAGGAGCGTGATCTTCTCGCCCACGGCCGACGCCAGCGTGCCGCCCATGAAGGAAAAATCCATGGCAGCCAATCCAGTCGGATGCCCCCCCACAGAGGCGCGACCGGTGGTCACCGCCTCCCTGAGCCCTGTCTTTTCCTGTGCCTGTTTGATTCTTTCCACGTAGCGTTTGGAATCACGGAACTTGAGCGGATCACCCGATACTATATCGGAGAAAAACTCCTCGAAAGCACCGTCGTCACCCAAGAGGTTGATGTAGGCCCATCCAGAGATTCTGAAATGATAACCACACTTGCGACACACCCAGTGGTTTCTCTCCAGTTCTTTGTGATAGATGAACTCCTGGCACTTTTCACACTTCGTCCAGAGACCGTCCGGCATCTCCCGCTTCTTCTTGGGCCTGAGCCCTTCGCTTGTTCTCTCGAACCAAGAAAGTTCTTTCTCGCTATCTTCGACCAACTGAGATCTCCCCGCCGGGTTACACTTCATCAACCGGCACAGTTTTGTCTCGCAACATTACAAAAGCGTCTTCCCTATTGTCAACGTAGTAACCGCGACGCATGGATACGGCTCTGAAGCCGAAGTTCCTATACAGCCTTATTGCGCCCACGTTGGAAACTCTCACTTCCAGAGTCATCCTCGTAACCATGCGCGCGTCGGCTTCTTCGATCAATCTCTTCATGAGCCCGGTGGCTACTTGTCTTCGTCTCAGTTCCGGATTGACGGCAATGTTACCCAGATGGGCTTCGTCGAGCACGAACCAAGCGACAAGGTACCCTGCAAGCAATCCTTCCAATCGTGCAACAAGAGATAGAGTTCCCGCCCCCTCCTTGATCTCATCCACGAAGGCCTGCCTTGACCAGGGAGATGGAAATATCAGGCGCTCCATCAGCCCGATCTCGTCGACATCCTCGATTCGCATTGGCCTGATGAGGAGGCCGGGAGTCTCATATTCGCTCCTTTCTGAGTTCTGCGTCCGAACGCCTGACATAGATTGGCTCCACCCTTTCTACATCTTCGATCTTACCCTGTCTCAGTAAGTCCAGCGCAAGCATTCCCACGCAAGAGGCTCGCGGGATGCCTAAATGATACGGAGGAAAAAGAGACCGCCCTCCGATTCTCGTTTCGACAAACTCGCGGCAAAGGCCGACTCCATCGCCGAGAAACGCCACGTTGCCTTCGGCCATCGTCGCAAGAAGCGAACAAAGCTCAATAGCAGCCTTCTCGGGGTGAGCAGCCCGGCATTCCACGAGCTTCTCCTGCCGGCCGATCCCGTCCCGGTAGAGAGAATAAAAAACCTCTCCCCTCTTGGCGTCTATGATGGGACAAACGTACTGGCAGAGGCCGACAACATTGTAGGCAATGACGTCGAGTGTCCCCACTCCCACGAGCGGCTTGCCCAAGGAAAACGAAAGTGCCTTGGCAGTGCTCAATCCTATGCGGAGTGCGGTGAAAGAGCCGGGGCCGAGCGAGACGGCGATGGCGTCTGCCGACGACATCTCTATGCCGGCTTGGGAGAGCATCCTTTCGAGCATCGGAAGGACGCTCTCGCAGTGTCCCTGAGGTACGAACATGCACTCCTCGGCACGCAGGCTTCCTTCTTCCACCGCCGCCACACTACCGAAGGTGGCGGACGTCTCGATTGCGATTATCATCGATTCCCCGACGTGAGTATGTCTTCCACTATTCTCTCGTGTCTCTCTGCGCTTGCTTTGAGCGTTATTCTGCGTGTCTCCTCACCGGTCATCTCGATACTGATGTCAAGCGACGCTGGCGGCAAGAGAGGACCGAACTTGTCCGCCCACTCTATAAGAGTGATCGAATCGGAATAAAGAACTTCCTCCCAGCCGAGCGTCGCAAGCTCTCCCATGCGCTCTATTCTGTAGAGGTCAATGTGATAGACGTCTACGGGGCCGCGATAGCGATTCATGAACGTGAAGGAGGGGCTTCTAGTCCTCTGCGCTATTCCGAGTCCCTCGCATATTCCTCTGACAATAACGCTCTTCCCCGCTCCGAGCTCTCCCCTGATTCCGACCACGTCACCGCGCACGAGGCTGCGGCCGATCTTCTTGCCCAGAGAAAGAGTCTGCTCTTCGCTTCCGCTGTCAACTACTGCCTGCAACGCGACCTCCGCGGAACTGCAGTCCTACCACGCGCTATTTGGGTTCCAACGTGATGCACGGCAATATCATTTCTTCGAGAGATATCCCGCCGTGTTGAAAACTCCCCCTGTACTGTCTCTCGTACTCGTGGAACTTGGTAGGATAAACAAAATAGTAGTCTTCTTTCGCGATAATGTAGTTCTTGTTGAAACCGTCGGCGGGAAGCTTGAATCTCGCCGGATCTTTCACGTGCAAGGCCTGTTTCTCGTCGCACACAAGGTTGTTGCCGAACTTGTATCGCAGATTCGTCGAAGTCGCTCTGTCCCCGTACACGAGGGCGGCCCTGTTTCCCAATATCGAGCCATGATCGGTGGAGAGTATGATGATTGCCTCCTGCTGAGCCATGGCTTTCATTATGTCGAAAAGCACCGAGTGGCTGAACCAGGACTTCATCAAGGATCTGAAGGCCGATTCGTCGGGAGCCAGCTCTTGCAGGATTTCGGACTCAGAGCGACCGTGTGCCAGTATGTCAAGGAAGTTGAAGACAAACGCCGCAAAAGGAATCGAGAGATAGGTGGAGACTTGCCTCCTCACGGCGTTGGCTTCTTCAGTATTGTACACCTTGACGTACCGCGGGCCAGGGTTGAGCCTTGTCCCCAGCCTGTTAAGCTGGGCCTCCATCAGGCTTCGTTCGAACTTGTTCCTGCTTATCTCCTCGGGAACATTCTCTTGCCAGTACTCGGGATACCTCTGGGCGATTTCTTGCGGAAAGAGACCACTGAAGATTGCATTCCTTGAATACGGTGTGGCAGTAGGAAGAATGGAGTAATAGTATTCCTTCGAGACGTTGAAGTAGGTCTCGAGCAGAGGTTCGATCTTGAACCACTGGTCCAGTCGCATACAGTCTATCACGATGAAATAGACTTTCTTCTTCTGCTTCAAGTGCGGAACTATGAATCTCGAAAAGAGCGAAGGAGAAAGGGGGGGACCGTCTGAACCCGAGAGCCAGCTCACATAGTTGGCCTCCACGAAGTGGCCGAACTCGACGTTGGCCTCCTTCTTCAGGTCTGCTTGTGACTGCTTCAGACCGGGATCCTCCACGTCATCAAGTCTCACGTCCCATGAGGAGAGGACGACGTGAAGCTTCGCCCAACCTCTCCAGTCCAACCCCGTGGCCCGCAGGGCCTGAAGACGATTGAACTCTTCAACGTATTCTCTGGTGAGTTGGTCGTCCAGGAGCCTTCTCGATTCAAGAACCTGCTTGCACGCCGTGAGAATCTGCGTGGGATTCACAGGTTTTATGAGATAATGGGCGATTCTCTTCCCAATGGCCTCGTTCATGAGCTGTTCTTCTTCGCTCTTCGTTATCATTATGATCGGCACACTGGGGTCTATGTCCTTTATGCCTTTCAACGTTTCGAGCCCGCCGAGGCCGGGCATCATCTCGTCGAGAAGGACGACGTCGAACTTCTGCCTCGACACCATTTCGATGGCGTCTTCACCGTTGGCAACGGGAGTGACTGAGTAACCTCTCCCTTCCAGGAAAAGCATGTGAGATCTCAGAAGGTCAATCTCATCGTCAACCCAGAGGATCTTTCTTTTTTCTGTCGCCAATGCCTCACCTTCTCCTCAAACTGGAAAAGCCATGGCCACGACCGTGCCTTTCCCAGGCTCGCTTGATCTTATCCAAATCCTACCGCCGTGATATTCCTCGATTATCCTTCGGGCGAGCGTGAGCCCAAGCCCCCATCCTCTCTTCTTGGTGCTGAAGCCCGGAAACAACGCCCTCTGTTGCTCGGAAGGTGTCATCCCTTTACCGTTGTCACTGAGGATGATCTCGACCGTCTCCTGGTCGGGATTTCTTCTGATCGTGATTTCGATCCTGCCCCCGGTTGTGTCGGTGGCGTCGACGGCATTCTTCAGCACGTTCTCCACGGCCCACTCCATCAGTTCCCTGTTAATGTTGAGGAACGGGACGGTCTCGTAGTTCTCGACTACCTGAAGCTCTCGACCAAGCTTGGGAAGTCTGGTTCTCAAGTACTGCACGGCCTCCGCCACGACGGGCACCACATCCTGGAGCTGGAGCTTCGGCATCGAGCCGATGCTCCCAAAGCGACTGGCCACTTTCTCAAGCCTCTCCACGTCGCCGTCGAGCTCGTCAACGAATTGATTGAAGAGCGACCTCTCTATGGTCACGGGCGCGTTGGCTTCTCTTGCCTTGTCCACCAAGTCCTTTATGACTTCAAGCCAACCCATGAGCGAAGAAATGGGAGTTCCAAGTTGATGAGCAGTCTCCCTCGCCATTCCCACCCAGATGAATCTCTGTTCGCTCACTTTGACGCTTCTGAAACCTACGTAGCCTAGTCCCATGAATAGAAACACCGCCGCGAGCTCGACCAGAGGAACCCACCTCAGTTCGGTGGCAATCTCGCTCTTGCCATAATGCACGTAGCCCAATACGCCCTTCCCTGCCGGAGACACCATCGGTATTGGCGGGTTAACCTTGTCCAGTTCATGTACAATCTCGACTATCTCACGAAGCGGACCAGGGGGAGGATCGGCGGGATTCATCTTCGCCGTTTCCTCCGCTGACACCGTATCAACCGATATTCCGATCCTGGCCCACGCGTAAGGCCTTCCCTGGACGTCGGTGACTACTACAGGGAAATTGATTCTCCTTATGACCTCGTTGTAGATATCTCTGAGCTGTTTGTTTTCAGAGGCAGGTATTGTGGCCACCGCGCAGAAATGGGCAAAGACCTCGGAGAGCGTGTCCGTCTGTTCCTCAAGCTTGCGGACCATTCTACTCGTATAAAGGAAGACTACAGTGACAAGAAGGCTCGTCCCGAGGAATAGATACGCCTTCAGCAGTTGGGTGCCACCGGGCTTCTTTTCGATCGTGCTTGCCAAGAAAATCACCGCCACAGGTTAAGTCGGGAAGAAATCTTCATCGCAGCCGGATCTATCATGAATCGAAAACCTGTCAGGAAATCTCTTCCAGGCCGTCCATGTACGGGACAAGGACAGGGGGTATCCTTACTGTGCCCCGCGGAGTTTGAAAATTCTCCAAGATGGCCACAAGCGTTCGCGGGAGAGCCAAGCCTGAGCCGTTGAGGGTGTGCACGTACTCGAGCTTTTTTCCCTGTCGCGTCCTGTACCGTATGGTCATTCTGCGTGCCTGGAAGCTCTCGAAATTGCTGCAAGACGAGACTTCCAACCATCTTTCTTCGGCGGGCGCCCATGCTTCGAGATCGTAACACTTCGAGGCAGCAAAGCTCAGATCGCCCGAGCACAGGAGCATTACCCTGTAGGGGATCCCCAGAAGTTGGAGAATTTTCTCGGCACAGTTGGTGAGACTCTCAAGCTCGTCGTACGAGCTTTCGGGAGTCACAAACTTGACCATCTCGACCTTGTCAAACTGATGGACTCTGACTATGCCTCTCGTTTCCTTGCCGTAAGAGCCGGCCTCCCTCCTGAAACTGGGGCAGTAGCCGACCAGCTTGATGGGAAGCGTATCTTCCTCGAGTATCTCGTCCCTGTAAATGTTGGTAATTGGTACCTCTGCGGTCGGGTTGAGGAAAACGTCATCCTTCTCGCAAAGGTACATGTCTTCTTTCAGCTTCGGCAGTTGCCCCGTCCCGAACAGACACTCTCTTCTCACAAGAATCGGAGGCCACACTTCCGCAAACCCATGCGAGCCAGTGTGAACGCTGAGCATGAACCTGATGAGCGCCCTCTCGAGCTTGGCTCCCACACCCCTGAGCAGAATGAAGCCCGAACCGCTTATCTTGGAAGCGCGCGCAAGATCAAATATACCCAGCGACTCCCCTATTTGCCAATGAGGCAAAGGCTTGAAGTCAAGCTTCGGAATCTCGCCGAAGCGGCGCACTTGCACGTTTGCAGAAGGGTCGTGACCGACGGGGACGGAAGAATGGGGAACGTTTGGAATCGTGGCCTGAATGCAGTCGAGATGGTCTTCCATTTCCTCCAGCTCCCCCTCCATCTCTTCCATCCTCTGAGAGAGTTGTTTCACTTCATCGAGCTGGGGCAGCGCCTCCTGCCCTCCTCTCTTCAGCTTTCCGATCTCTTCGGAGAGCACGTTCTTCTTGTGCTTGAGTTGATCTAGCTCGGAAAGGAGCCGGCGACGATTCTCGTCAAGCCGCAGGAAGCCGTCCAGGTCGACGCTGTCACCCTTGTCCAGTATCGCGCGACGCACGTCATCGGGCTTCGCGCGAATGAGCTTTCTATCCAGCACCGTGAGATTCTCCTCCATCCTTTTTGCGACGCGGACTCTCGTCAGATCCCGAGACTCGCGAGAATAGAGCTGCCGCCTTCTTCGAGAATCCTTTCTGCCAGTCTGGAGCCTATTTCTCTCTCCTGACCCAGACGTCCGGTCTCCGTGTCTTTGAAGAGGTGCTTCCCGTCGGGGCTTGCAAGAAAGGCTTCCACGACGAGCTCGTTGCCGTTTGTCCTGCCCAGCGCTCCCGCAGGAAACCAATTCGACCCACCCAGGGCGTCGAGAAAACAGAGCTCGGCCTTGATTTCTGCCCTCGAAATCGGATCGTCCATGTGCTTCACCAGTTTCAGTATTCCCTGCTCGCCCCTCCTGATCTCAATGCACAAGGAACCCTGACCCACGGCGGGAAGGCAAACCGACGTGGTGAATACCTCTGTCACCTTGTCTTGCCAGCCCATGCCTTCTGCATCCGCGGCAGAGATGACAAAGGCGTCAAAAACGCCCGACGTCATCCTCTTCATCTGGGCCTCCATCTCCACGCCCGTCCAGACGAGCTCGAGGTCAGGACGATAATGAAGAAGCTGCGCTTTTACCCTGAGACTTCCGGTGGCCACTCGCGATCCGAGCGGAAGCTCATCCAATATCTGGTTGTTCGAACACACAAGAGCGTCAAAAGGCGTGAGCCGCTTTGTGACAGCCGCTATCTGCAGTTGGGCTGACGGATCCCGAATCACGTCTCTAGTGCTCAGAACTGCGATGTCTATCTTGCGCTCGACGAGTGCTTTCTCCAACTCGTTGGGACCGACCTCGTCGGGCTTTTCCTTACATTCGTTCCTGTGCCCTTGCTTGAAAGAAATCGTGACGAGTTTGAGGCGCGAATCGGGGGCAAAACGCTCGAGGGTTTTGAGAACTCTCTCTCCGTTGATCGAGTCCAACTTGCCGGGGCCGATTCCAATCGCGACGGAACGTACGGGACGCATTTTGTCTATCCTCAGGTTTCCCTCGAAAAAGTGCGAAGAGGCGCGCAATGCAAAACTAAAATTAACATAACGAACAGGCACAGTCAATGCGATTGCCCCGACTGGCAAGCCACCTTCGTTGGAGTGGGCGCTCACGCTCGAGCGAGGACGGTCACTTTGAGGGGCGGGCTCTCTGCGAGGGTGGTCACCGTGTCGCCGACTCTAGAGGAGGCGTGTTGCTCGCCACCTTTTCGAGACGCAGGCCGAGAAGGATAAAGCACGCGAAGACTGCCGCCAGTACGGAAAAGGAAAGAGCCGGACTCCCGAAGCCGTCGACGAGGAGTGCGATCCCGCCCAATGTCAGGCAAAGCGCGTAAATCACGAGGGAGGTCTTGCGAGGAGAAAGAAGTAATGAGGCCAGCCTGTGTGACGAATGATCCTTGCCTCCTTGATAGAACTTGCGGTGTTCCTTGATTCTGACAACGGTGACGAAGGACATATCGAAAACCGGGTATCCCAGGACGATCAATGGGGCGACCATCGCCTGCAAGTCGGCGCTCCCTGCAGCCATGATGGAGAGCGCGCTGAGCAGGTAGCCCATCGGCAGGCTTCCTGCGTCGCCAAGAAAAATCTTGGCAGGAGCAAAATTGAACTTGAGAAACCCCAGGGAAGCTCCGCACGTCGCTCCCGCGATGATTACTCCCACCCACTGCTTGTTAAGGGCAAGGAGAAGAACGAACGCCAGAGAAGCAAGCCCGGTCACGCCACTCGCGATGCCATCCATGTTGTCGAGGAAGTTCATCGCGTTCATTATCGCGACCACCCACACCACGAGAAAGGGAAAGAGCAATCCGGCGTCCGTCCAACCGCCGGCGTAACAAGCAGTAACGAGAAGCGATCCACAGACAAACTGACCCAAGAGCTTCCATCGAGCCTTCATCCCGTTCTTGTCGTCGTACATTCCCAGTGAAAAGGACGACAGAAGACCGATGATGAGGATGACTTCCGCGGTCTCGATCAGAGGGCCTACCACCAGACGAGTCAGTAGCCACGCTGCGGTGACGGAAGCTGTGAACGCGACACCGCCGAGGAGAGGGACTGCCGAACGGTGGTACCTCTTGCCGTCCGGCATGTCAAAAAACGAGCATCTGACCGCAACGGCAATAGCGAGGGGAGTCAAAAGAAGCGAGAGAACAAGTCCCAGAGGCAAGGCTACCAGATAGAACATCGCCGGCTAACCTGTACGAGACACCAACGTCGGAACTCTTAGCAAGGCGTGGACGGACAACTGATGTGTCAAGCGTCTTCGGCCGTCGTAAGAGCAAAGACGTGAGGGATGTTCACGGAAGAAAGTCCCTGCGGCGGCGCAACGTCAAGCCGCTGGCAAGTATGATTGATGGTAAGGACAAGGAGCTCGTCAAGTGAGACACTGGGCCTATAGCCGACGAGCGCCCCTATCTTGGAAAGATCCGGGACTCTCCTTCTCATGTCATCAAAGCCAGGGTCGTAAGCTTCTTCGTAGGGAACATAGACGATGGGAGAAGAGCTACCTGTGATTTCCTTTATCTTCAGCGCGAGATTCTCAATCGTGATTTCTTGATCGGAGCCGATGTTGAACACCTCTCCAACCGCATCCTGATGCTCGCTAAGAAGAAGCACTCCTCGCACGACGTCGCCAACGTAGGAAAAACATCTCGACTGCTGGCCGTCGCCGTACACCGATATCGGCTCGCCCTGAAGGGCCTGAAGGACGAACCGCGGCACCACCATACCGTAGTCTCCAGTCTGCCTGGGACCACAGGTGTTGAAGCACCTTACAATTACCGTAGGCAAGCTTTTCTCACGCCAGTACGCGAGGGCAAGAAACTCGTCCACGGCCTTACCCGTGGCGTAGCTCCATCTCGAAATTGCAGTCGGACCCAGGACGCGGTCATCAGACTCTCTGAAAGGAACCGAGTTCCCCTTCCCGTACACCTCCGAGCTGGAGAAGAGAATCACCTTCTTCCGGCCTGCACAGGCCTCTTCCAGCACCACTTCGCTACCCCTGATGTTGGTCACGAGCGACTTCAAGGGATGCTTCACCACGTATTTCACGCCTACAGCGGCGGCCAGATGGAAGACCATGTCGCAATGCGTGATTGTCTCTCTGACAAGCTCCTTGTCGAGGACGCTCCCGTAGCACCAGTGAAAGCGGCGGTTTTCCTCGAGGTGGGTGATGTTTTCCTTTCGTCCTGTGGATAGGTCGTCTATCACCCAGACTTCGTCACCCCTGCAAAGCAGGGCTTCAACAAGGTGCGAACCGATGAATCCTGCACCGCCAGTGACCAGAACTTTCATAGAAAGCCTACCTCCGTAGTTCTTGGAGAAAAGAGCGCGGTGAAGCCCGCCCCGAGGCCCACAACGCTCGTCAGGCTTGGCCACAACTGGCCAAGCTTAACGACTGCACCAAGATATGACAAGGCCGGCTTCTTGTCAAGAAGCTTTATCCCTTTCTGCAAGAGGGCATTCAGCGGCTCGTGGTCTCGAAGTGACGTCCAAGGATCGAAGCTATCTTGACAGAGGCGTCGCCCTTTCCAAACCGGTCGCTGCGGCGCGAAGCGGGCATAAAACCCCTGAGGGCTTCCAGCGCGTCCCCCACGTCGCTGCCAACGAGCTTGTTCCATCCGTCCTCAACCGTCTCGACCCACTCTGTTTCCTCTCTCAAGGTTATACACCGCACACCAAGCAAATATGCCTCTTTCTGCATACCGCCTGAGTCTGTCAAGACGGCATCGGCGTTCTTCTGAAGGAAGAGCATGTCCAGGTATCCGAGGGGAGAAACGCTCAAGACGTTACGTGATTCTGCCAGCTTCTTCTCCAGATCGGCTCTCCTAAGTGCCTCCCTTGTACGGGGATGGACGGGAAAGACTACCTTCCTGGGGGCAGCCATCAAAATCTCGACTATTCTGGAGAGATTCTCGAAAACGTCGGTGTTGGCTGCACGATGCACCGTCGCAACGATATATTCTCCGGGCTCAAGCCCGAGGTCCTGAAGCACCCTCGATCGCGAGGCCGCCACGTCGATGTGCTCCTTGAGAGCATCGACCATCACGTCTCCGACCAGATGAACACCCTCACTAATACCTTCGTGCGCCAAGTTGCGTACTGCCGTCTCCGTGGGAACAAACAGAATCCTGGAGAGCCTGTCCGCAATCACCCTGTTGACCTCCTCGGGCATCTTCATGTCGAAACTTCTTAGGCCCGCCTCAACGTGTGCCACGGGCAGATTGAGCTTGGAGGCCGTGAGTGCGCCGGCCAGCGTTGAATTCGTGTCACCGTACACGAGGACAAAGTCGGGCTTCTCCGCGAGGAGAATTTCTTCGAGTTTTTCCATCATCTCGCCCGTCTGCCGGGCGTGACCCTTCGAGCTTACTCCGAGCGTGAAGTCGGGCGCAGGGATGCCGAGCTCGTCGAAAAAGACGTCCGACATGTCGACGTCGTAGTGCTGACCGGTATGGACGAGTAGCTCTTCAGACACCTTCCTGAGCTGCCTGCTTACCGGCGAAGCCTTTATGAATTGCGGCCTCGCGCCTACTACGCTGACGATTTTCGGTCTTCTCATGAGCCTGCGTTCACAACTTCACTACCGAACCGGAGAGGTGCATGGACTTCTGCGCCCCTTCGAGCACCCTGACCACCGCCACGCCCTCCTCCGCGTCGCTCATCGGATGTTTCCCTTGCTCCACGCACTCTATGAAATGCTCGCACTCGATCCTCAGGGGCTCCTTCATTGGAACCCGTGGGATGAGGATGTCTCCAACGCGGAGGCTGACGGCCTCGGAGTAAGACTTGAAACCGGGCGTATAGTCCACCCCCTTGTCATATATGCGAATCATCTCCGCGGCCTCCATGTCGTCGAAGACGGCCATCTTCTTGTTTCCCACGACGGTCAGCTTTCGAATCTTGTGCGGGTCCAGCCAACTGACGTGCACGTGGGCCATGCAATTTCCTTCAAAAAATATAGTCAGAAAAACCACGTCTTCTACGCCGGTCTTGAGGTAACTTTGACCCACGGCCGATACGGACACGGGCTTGCGTCCCATCAAGTATATGATTACCGCGATGTCGTGAGGCGCGAAACTCCACAGAGCATTTTCGTCCTGCCTCACCTTGCCAAGGTTGACCCGCGTAGAATAGATGTAAAGGATCTCACCGAGTTCGCCTCTTTCCAGATAGTCCTTGAGGAGTTTCACGGCCGGATGATATCGCAAGAGGTGGCCGACCATGAGAACCCTATTCTTCGCCGTGCTGAGAGCGAGCAACTCCTCGGCCTCGCTGGTGCGCAGGGCAAGCGGTTTTTCCACGAACACGTGCTTCCCTCTCTCGAGGGCCGCTTTCGACAGACCGAAATGAGAGGCAGGTTGGGTGGCGATGACCACGGCGTCAACGTCCGGGGAATTCAAGACGAGGTTGTGATCCGAGACAAACTCTACGCCTGGAAAGGAGCTCTTGAGCTTCCCGATGACCGCGGCATCCTGGTCGCACACGTAGCGCACGCAATTTCTGTCGATACCGTAGAAGTTCCTTATCAGATTCGGTCCCCAGTAACCCGCGCCAATCACTGCCAGTCTGACCATTTTGACCCCCTCAGGAATCCTTGAAACTGTCGATGTCTTGAACTCTCTTCCCCTCAATGAAAAGCGAGTACCACAACTCAACGTTTATCATTTTCCAGATGAGAAAACTGTTGTCACGCTTGCCCCGCACGTGGTCTGACACTATCTCGACCGCCCCTTTTCTGTCCAGAATGCCCCTCTCTTCCACTCCGGGTGAATCGAGAAGATTCAAGATAGCACGGCTTCGACGCGAGAACCACACATCAATTGGAGTCGGAAACCCCTTCTTGTCACGCCTGGAAAGGATGACGTCGGGCACGCTGCCAGTCGCGGCTCGCCTCAACAGGTGTTTTGTGAGTCCATGTCGCATCTTGTACTTGTACGGCACTGACGCCGCCAATTCCACGATTCTGTGATCCAAGATGGGAACCCTCGACTCTATGGAGGCCGCCATGCTGGCCCTGTCCTCAACGTGCAGAAGACTCTGAAGATATTCCTTCAGGTCGACGTAGAGCATCAGATCGAGACTCCCCAGCCCTTCCGGCAGAACGGGAAGAGGCAGCTCCGTCGCGAGCCGCCTCATCTTTGGTGAGAGCACCGAATGGGGAGAAGGCGCGGAGAGCTTTCGCAAGAAGGCGGGTATGTCGGTGGTGCCACGGTTTCTCAGAAACATCAAGAAATCAGGAATGATCGTAGCGGGAGACGACCGGCCGAAGCGCAGCCTTGCAAAGTCCGCAATCCTGTCCGTGAAGTAAGGTCTGTAGTACTTCGTGTATCCCGCGAAGAGCTCGTCGCCGCCCTGACCACCGAGGATCACTTTCACGTGCTTCCCCGCCAGAGCGGAGACCGCGTATTGAGGAAAGACGCCTGCGCCCACGACCGGCTCGTCCAGAAACCAGATCAATAGAGGGAGTCGCTCAAAGAACTCATCCATGGTGGGGACGATCTCGTGATGATCTGTCTTGCACGCCTTCTCGACGACCGCAATGTATTTCCGCTCGTCGTACCGCGGTCCCTCGGCAAACGCGCCCGAGAAAGTCTTGAGCGGTCGGGAAAGAAGCTTGGTCGCAGCGCAGACAACCGTGCTGGAGTCTATCCCGCCGCTGAGGTAAGCACCCAGAGGCACGTCGCTGCGCAACTGAAGCCTCACGGAATCAGAAATGAGCCACGCGAGTTTCTCGACGTAATGGCTCTCGCCTTTGTCCTCTCCCGCGAAGCTCACGTCCCAGTATTTCGACTTCTTGAGCGAGCCGTCCTGATAGACGAGCAGGTGACCGGGCTCCAGCTTTCTCACGTCGACCAGAAAGGTTCTCTCTCCCGTGACGTACGAACGCACCATGTATTCGGCGACCGATCCCATGTCGGCGCGTCGCTTGCAAATCTGGTTTTCCAAGAGTCCCTTGATCTCCGACGCGAAGAGGAACTGTCCCCCTTGCCGGGTGTAGTAGAGGGGCTTTATTCCGACGCGGTCCCTTGCGAGCAGGAGTTTTCTCCGGGGTTTGTCCCATATTGCAAACGCAAACATTCCGTTGAAGTCGTCGACGCATGCTTCGCCGTATTCTTCGTAGCTGTGAAGCACGACTTCGGTGTCGGATCTGGTGCGAAATATGTGTCCCTTTGCGACGAGTTCGCGGCGAAGCTCTATGTAGTTGTAGATTTCTCCGTTCAACACGATCCAAACGGTCTCGTCTTCGTTGGGCATGGGTTCGCAGCCGTGCTCGACGTCAATGATGCTGAGCCGGACGTGGCCGAGGGCCACGAATTCATCCAAGTAAAAACCCTCGGCGTCGGGGCCGCGATGCTTCATCACGCGAGTCATCTTCTCGAGCGTATCGCGCGTCTCCGGGTTGCGACTCTCCGCACCCACTATTCCACAAATGCCGCACATGCTTCTACCGCTCTCCTATCTGTGCCTCTATGGCAGCCATTCTGTTCGTAGCATGTTGCCAGGAGAATCGTCGTTCCACAAACTTGCGCGCGTTCGCGGCAATACGATTCCGAAGAGAAGCATCTCTGAGCACGGAGACGACCTTCTCCGCAAAAGCGTTCGGATCGGACGCCAGGAGTATTTCTTCGCCCGGCTCGGCGCCCAGTCCCTCATTCACGCAAGGTGTCGCCACAACGGGTACCCCGGCTGCCATGGCTTCGAGCACCTTGTTTTGCAAACCGGCGCAATACCTGAGGGGCGCGACGAACACGCTGGAACTGCTCAGGGAAGCATTCAGGTCTTCCACAAAACCAGTCATTACGACCCGACTGTCTCCCTTCAGGGGAAGAAGCGAACGGTGTGCAGACGGACCCACGACCTGGAACTTGCACTCCGGCCACTCTTTCAGGACGAGAGGAAATATCACATCGTAGAAATGCAACACCGCGTCGACGTTGTGGGGGACACCCAGGTGGCCGACGAAACTCACAATGTTGCCGGGCTTGATCTCACAGGGCCTGAACTTTTCAAGATCGACGCCGTTGGGCACGACTCGAACGTTCGCCGGGGGACACAGTTCCCGGAGGGCCTCGGCCTCTCTTTCAGACACCACCCAGCACTCCTTGAAGGACGAGGCGACGGAGGCTTCGAAGCGTCTTACGCGTTGAAGTTCAACAGCATAGATGAGTCTGTTGAGGTCGCGTCTGAAGGTCAGTGACCTCTCGATTTCTCGAGAAATCACGTCCGTGAGATCCACAAGCGCGTACTCGGGCCTTTCGTCACGGACGTACTGCGCCATCCGGAAAAGATGGACGTATATGAGGTCGAACTTCTCCCTTTCCAGAAGCGCGCCGACTGCCCCAGCCATTCTCCCGGACTTGTAGTACGCGACCTGTAGCGGGGTCTTGCCAAGCAGCGCCGCCGCGCACGAAAACCAGGAAGCAAGCGGAGACATCTCGACCAGAAGGAGCGTCTTGCAGAAGGACCTGAGCGAATCGGCGCTCCTCCTTTCACTTTCACTCGAAATGAAGGACGCGAGGTGGATCTCGTGACCCGCCTCGGACAGACTCCTCATCACGTGGAAGGCTCTCAGCCTGTCCCCTCTGTCCGGAGGGAATGGCAAGCGGGAGGCCAGGAAGAGGATTCTCATGAAAGCCCGATTCTCCTTAGAAGAGCCACAACCCCTTTTCCTAGTTGGAAAATTGTGTTGTTGAGCAGAATGTGTTTGGTGAAGAATGGGTATCTCGTCATGTGGTTCATCAGTCTCACGGTGCGTTCGAGTCTCGCGGGTTCTATCTTGAATTGCCCACCGGGGTCGCCGGTCAAGACAATGTCTTCTTTCGAAAGCGTACCGAGCCCCCTCTCTGCCGCCATGACGACGTGCCTCGCCCTCCGAGGCTCGAGACCCACGAGCCGCATGGCAGTAGCGTCGAGCGCGACGGGATCGCGGCTGCCCAGCAAGAGATCGAGCCTCACTTTGCGCCCGTTTACCGGTCCCCTCCCTTCCATCGCCCAGATACCGTCCATGATACACAACGCAGGTTTCAGCAAGCAGTTCAATTCGACGATGAGATCGTCAAGTTTCTTGTGGAGAAGTATCCTGTCGTACCTCGGTATGCAACCCCATTGATTCTTGAGCGCGCCGGTAAAGTAGGTGAGCGCGTGAGTCTTGAGTTTTGGCAAGGTGATGAGGGCGTCGCAATGTACCAGATCGACGGGAAGCTCGAAACCCTCGAGCATGGCTATTCCCGCAGGTTCCGTCGCTGCCCTGGAGAAATTGACCCATCGCACGCGATTCCTGGCCACCACGTCTGAATAGCCCGAGGCTTCAAAACACTCGTCCACCGAGAAGCGTGTTCCGTCGGATTCGCCGACCGTTATCCTGTCCGTTCGTTCCAGCAGGATCTTTATGAGTGCGTCCAGGACGTCCGGAGACGTGTTGGCGTACGAGGCCCTGTCCTTTCCCGGCCAGGAAAGGTTGGGCTTCACGACTACGGATGCTCCTTCGGCTATATGCTTCGTCCACTCGAGTTCTTCAAGGATTGCCCTCGTGCAATCAAGAACCGAGCCGGAGCGTGTAGAGAAAACCGCAACCTTACTTCTCATCCCGTCCCTCCGTGGCGGAAGAATACAGAGAAATTATGCGGCCTACAAGCCGATCCCAATCAAAAAGTCTGACGCGTTTGAGTCCTTCGGAAGCAAGCTCAAACCTGAGCTCCGGATGCGCCACAAGCCTCTGTATCGCGTCGGCAAGACCGCGCTTGTCCCTGGGAGGCACAAGTAGCGCGTTGACTCCGTCTTCGAGCATCCCGCTGACGCCGGGGATTCTTGTTGCGACTATCGGCAGACCTGAAGCCGCGGCTTCGAGAAACACTATGCCCTGCCCCTCCCAAAGAGAAGGAAGAACAAAAAGTTGCGAGTGCCTGAACTCGTCCATCAGGGCGGCCCTCGTGAGCCTTCCCGCAAAGCTTACCCTGTCTGTAACACCGAGCGTCCCGGCAAGTTTCTTCAATCTCCCGAAGTGCGGCCCGTCTCCCACGATCGTTAGCAGCACGCGCCTGTCGTTGATGAGACTGAACGCTTCGAGAAGATAGTCCAGACCCTTCCTCGCCTGCATGAAGGCAACCGTAAGACATCTGACTTGTGTCTCGCTCCGAATCGTCTGAGAGATCTCGAGCGGAAACTCCGAGAGTTCAATCCCGTTAGGCACGACCACGGTCTTCTCACGCAAGCCGGGGCCGTATCTTGAGACCTCCTCCCTCGCAAGTTCGCTCACGGCTATTATGCGAGAGCTTTTCCTGTAGGAAAGAAGATCGAGCAACGCAAGGACAGGATACAGACAAAACTTGCCGAGCACTTCCTTCGGCAAAAGCCTTTTCAAAGGCCGAAGGGCAAGGAGTTCTCCCACGTGTGTGCCGTGTGCGGTCTCGATGAGAGTCGTGGAATCAAGCGTCGTGCGTCCAAGAAAGGCACACGGACCGAAATGCGAGTGTATGACGTCGAACGGGAACTTGCGTCTCACGCGCTCGACACAACCAGGCACCTTCAGGGCGAAGGAAAGAAGCTTGCAGCCGGGAATTCCGGCGATCGTCGTTGTGAAATGCCTTATGTTTCCCTCTATTCTATCCCCTTCTACGGCTCCGGGCGATAGAACGCCGACTTCAATCCCCTTCCGGGCCAGAGCCCTGGAAAGATGGAAGACGTGCGAACCCACACCCCCAAAACTGTAAGGAGGATACTCAAGGGAAACGAGAAGAACTTTCATTTCTGAAAAACAGGCCTCTTCTTTGTAAGAAGACTATTGTAAACCTCGAGCGTCTCCTTCGCCATCTTTTCCGCCGAAAAGTGGGTCTCCAGCCTCTCTCTGCCCGACTTCCCCATGCGAACGGCAAGCTCCGGATCACGAAGAATCCTTGTGATCGCCTCAGCGAGCGCCGCGGGATCCGAAGGAGGAACCACGAGACCCGTCCGGCCGTCCGAGACAACGTGCGAAGAGACCGTCGTTGTCACAATCGGGCGCGAAGCGGACATTGCCTCGAGCAGGGCGTACGGCGTGCCTTCCCACAAGCTGGGCAAGACAAAGAGATCGGATGATGCAACGAGGCTCAAGACGTCGCCTCTGTAACCCGTGAATATGATGTGCGAGGAGAGACCAAGTTCGGAACTCAGATTTTTCAATTCCGCTTCCAGTTCACCCTGACCCACAACCAGCAGGACGGCTTCGGGAAAGGCCCTGACGACTCCCCTCATGGCGCGGATCAGAAACTCGAGTCCCTTCTGACGGGAAAGTCTCGCGGCGGTGCAGAGCAAGGGCGCCCCGGGACTGAGCCCGAACTCGCGGCAGGTTCGCTCTCTCTCGTTGCGTGGGGCCGCCGACAGGGCGACTCCGTTGGCAATGAATCTCACCCTCTCGGGTCCGCGGTTGAACCGTTCGATCAAGACTCGAGCGTCTACCTGTGAGACGGCGATCGTAAAATCGACTGTCAGGGTTCGCAGCCTTTCCCACGCGAGCCGAAACCAGTTCGGCTCGATGGAATCCGAAGCCTGGGAACCGAGAAGATGGTACGTCATGACGACGGCAGGAACGCCGGCAAGCTTCGCAGCGAGGCAGGCAATGCGCTCCGGATGCCCGTGCACGACGTCAAACGAGGCGCGTCTGAAGAGAAACGCCAACCGCATCAGAAGAAAGAAATCCGGCCTCGCCCTTTTCCTCAATACAATGACCGAAAAGCCCTCCGACCGGAGCCTCTCCACAAGCTCTCCTTCGGAAAAAACAAAGACGGTCACCTCTACCTTTCCACGATCGAACGCCCTCGCAAGCTCGAGCACGTGGCGCTCCGTGCCCGCTATTCTGCCTCTCCCCACGGCGAGAGCGACCTTCAACGCTCTTGCCCGGAGCCCGTTTTCTTTCAGGAGCCTGGCGTAGAGAGATTCGATTTGGGCCACCGTGTCGTCGAATCTAAAGAGTTTAGTGACTTTCTCTCTGGCCCTCGCGCCCACTTCCGCGACGATTTCTCTGTTCGAGAGAAGCATAGTTATGATCGAGGCGCTATCTTCTGAATTCTCGCTCTCAAAAAGAAAGCCGTCCACGCGATCGTTGATGAGTTCTTCCACGCCGCCCGTTCTGGAGGCCACGACGGGCACTCCGACAGCCATCGCCTCCAGTACGGAAGTTGGAAATCCCTCCGATCTCGAGGACAAAACCACGACCGAGGATCTGGAGAAGACTTCTCTCAGGGAAGGCACCTCTCCGACAAAGTGCACGGCCTGACTTAGGCCCAGCTCTTCCGCGAGAGAAACGAGTTCATCTCGCATGGGACCTTCTCCTATCAGTAGAAACCTGGTCCCGGGATTCCGACGATAGACGGAGGCCGCCGCTTTCAAGTAGACGTCGGGACCCTTCAGCCGGTAAAGCCGTCCCGCAAACGTAACCACCGGGCCCTTCTCGAAGAAATCGTCGGGCAAAACAGATTCACTTTGGACGTCGTGAACGCTTTCCTCCTCGGCGAGTCCGGCGTATATCACAGAAATGTCCTCGGGCGCCTGACCCGTGAGTCTCTCCCTGTGAACCCTGCATGCCTGGCAGTTGGCCACGACGTGTCTCACTCGCAACCGAGCCATCCTCAGCAAGAATCTGGAGAGACTCCCGTTCGGCACGATTACGTCATACTGGCTTCCAACCACGATAGGCTTCCACACGACAAAACCCGCAAGCGCACCCAGAATCTCGGCTCTGTGAAAGAAAGTCTGAACAAGCTCTACGTGCTCTTCTCTGAGAAGCTTGACAAGCCCGGCCACGACTCTGACCGTCGAAACCAACGACCCAAGCCTCCAGCCCAACACCACCACACGGAATCCCCGCGCTTCTATCCGAGGCGCCAGCTTTCCTTTTTCCACTAGACAACAGACGATCGGTCTGAATCTTGACTGATCCAGACGAGCGAGAAGGTTCGACAGAAAGACTTCTGAACCGCCCAGGTTGAGAGATTCTATTAGAAAAAGCACACTAGTACGTCTCATAGTCAAGCCTTTGCCTCAACGCCGGCCAGCGGAGGTAATGCCTGGCGTCGTGGAAGTCTCTCCTCTGGCGACCCGAAGGAAGAACACCGAAGCCGCAGGCATGAACCAGAAGCTTTGATTGAGCTGGATACTCGTGAGAAGTCCGCAGAGCAGAAATGCCACGTAGGCAAGAACATAGCCGCGAGCCAGAAAACGAAGAGGAGAGCCTTCCGAGGCCGCCTTCTCTGCCAGCCTCATGTTGCGAAACGAACTCCATATTAGAAACAACATCGCACCCAGTCCAAGAATTCCGCTTTCGGCAAGCACGTGCAAGTACATGTTGTGGGCGACGAGAGAAAATATGATGTCGCCGTACTGCGTCGACTTGCCCAAATAGGCGCCAAAACCCACGCCGGTAATGGGATTTTCGGTGAACATCCTGAGACCTGCCGTCATGGCTCCGGTGCGCAAGAGGGCGGAGGAATCTCCCGTCAAGAGGCCCGTCGCTGCGAATCTGACCCAGAATCCGCGGGGGATGAGAAGTGGAAGTGCCAGGACAAAGACGGCAACAAGCAGTCTTCCCCACTTCCTTCGCCTTTCGAGAACGGCAATGATGAGCAACACCACGACCATTACGATGAGGCCCGTGCGCGCCAGAGTCACAAGGTTTGCTCCTATGAGAGTCAACGTAATCGCCGCAAAAAAGAGGCGTGCCAGCTTCTCTTTCACTGCTCCCAGCACGTAAATGGAAATCGGTAAGGCAGTGACCATGACGATGGCAAGTTCGTTCGGGTTGCTGGCCAACCCGGCGGCCCTGAAGACGGCGCGCAGTGTGACCGGCATCTCTTGCTGCGAGAAGGTCCACAGTCCTGCAAAACCGCTCAAGCCGGCCCCGAAGAGAACAAACACGCTCAACAGAATCACGTGTCTCTGCGTGCGCACGATGTTTGAGACCAACACATAGAATATGAGCCACTTCACACTGAGAAGAAGCGGCGGACCTCCGGCTTCAGGCGTAGGCGAAAAGAGCATGGAAACGAGGAGTGTCGACACGTAAATGATGAGAGCCACGTCGACCCGGCTACGGGAAATAGACGCGTCTGAACTCAAGAGGACTCTCATCACCCACGCGATGAGAGTGAGAACAAGCAAACCCGAGAAAACTCCCGGTAAAAACGCTGCCGACACATTCCCGTATGCCAAGAACGCCAACACGCACAGCGCAGAAAACGGGTACAGCACGAACAGGATCACGGATATGATACCAGCCAGGGCCAGCGCGGCTATGAGGATCAACCTTACCCTGACACTTGCAAGCAGCACCGCCGTGGTGAGGAGCACCAACAGGGTCAGCTTTCTTTCTGAGGCGGTTCGCCTCAGCACGTCGCTCCGCACAGTACTTGTCACGCTCTATCGCTCCCGCCCTCGCAATCCGGCCAGCTTCTCCCTGGCAATTGCCAGGCCACTCCTGGCTTCTTGCGGGCTTACGGAAAACCGCCCCCAGAGCGTCACGAGCCCAAACCCTGCCAGAGAAAGAGGCACATTTCCGGAAGGTATGATTCCACAAGCGACTATCAACAAGAAGGACCTCGACAGAAGTCTTCTGAGCGGACCGCCAAAAGAAAAACCTATGCTTCTGCGAGAGTAGCTGTAGTTCAATACGCAGTGTAACAGATACGCGAGGCAGTGTGCAATCGGGGCCGCGAGTAAGGCGAGCGGACCAAGATGAGCCATCCTTCCAAGCAGAAAGAGAAAACTTCCAATCAGAACAACGTTCATCGCAAGGTCAAGTACCACCCAAATCCTCAGTCGGCCCTGTGGCAACAACCAGATGCCCATCATCCACGCCGTTGCCCTGAGGAAATCCGCAATGAACTGGACCGGCAGGAGTGTCTGGGCCTCCAGGAATTCGCGCGTGAAGAGAATAGGTATCAACCAATGTCTGACAAGCAACAGCACCGAAGCGCAACCGGTGACGAGAAGAATGGAAAGCCTGATGGCGCCTCTCAGCTCCTCGACGGTTGAACCCTTTTCTTTCAGCTCGCTCAGCCTGGGGAAGGTGTAAGTCGAAATGGAACTCAGAATCAGCATCAGGTACTGAAATGAAATACCCACGGCGACTTGATAAAGTCCGTTGGCAGTAGGACCGAGTCTGTGTAGGATCACACTCCTCACGACGAGGAGATTGATCGAATAGACGGCGCCGACGGCGAGACTGCTCACGCCATACGTGAGAAGCCCTCTCGCCAGCTTGCGGTCGAACTTCGCGTGCGCCTCTTGGAAGAACGGTGCTGAGAGCCGCCCGGAGATGACGTGAACAACCGCGTAACTCAAGACCCCGGCCGCAACGAGATGTATCACTGCTCCGTTGAATCTCAGGAAATACACGAGCGGAAACAGAACAAGGAGTCCAAGAGCAGAGGCCAGCGCGTTGGCCAGAGCGTAGGGCCTCATCTGTTTTAGACCTTGCATGATGGCGAGGTGAAAACTCACCTGGACCAGAAGCGGAACGGCAAGAACCGATACTGCTACGGCCCACCCCAATTCGGGCTTGCCGAAAAGCAGGACAGCTATCCTGGCGCTGAAACCCCACGCGATGAGAACTGCGACGGCGCCCGCTGCCCAGGACATGATGATCCCACTTCGCCTGAGTCTCCCGAGGTCGCCATAGGCAGCGACGGAAGAGAACTCGGCCACGTACTTGGCCACGCCGACTCCTATTCCCAGAGAGGCGAGCGCGCTCAACACGTTCAGGAAATTGCCTATCTGCGCAAGAAGGCCGACGCCCACTGTGCCCACAAGAACCGCCAGGAGCTTATTCCTTATGACTGCGGTCAGCACTCCAAAGAGAGAAGAAGTCCCGACGAGGGCTGTTGAAGTGACAAGCTTTTTCATTTCACAAGAGGTTGAGATCCTTGGTCAAATGACTACGGTTCGCGCCGCGAGGGCCGAGACCTACCACACCGCTTTCTTGAACGACCTCAGGGTTAGAACGAACCGCCTTCCGAAGAGAGCAAGTAGAAAAAACGGGATTATGTCCAGCCTCAGCGGGAAGCTTGCCAGCGCTCTGGAAAAAAGACGCCTCGCCTCCAGGGTCTGCCCGGAGAAAAGGTGGTTTCGCGCCAGCATCGACAGCATCTTGGCCCGACCTCTTCTAGCATTGAGTCTGTGTTTGCCGAATTCTTCGGGGAATCTCTTTTCAATGTCGTCCAGGACCCTGACCGCGTCGGCAAAAAGCAACATCTTGTCTGTTGTTATTGCCCGGGAATGAACACGAATCTGACAGAGGGGAGCATTTATGAGGCCGACTTTCCCCCTCGCGGACAACTTGAGCCAGAGGTGCCAGTCTTCCGACATCGTGAGCCACTGTTCGAATCCTCCCACGTCGAGAACTACATCTCTTCTGACAAGAACGGTCGGGCAAGGAATGAAGTTGCCCAGAAGGAGGTGATTGAACACCCATCCCGATCGCAGATGTTCTCTCTGGCTCTGCAGGCCCAGGCGATCGCCATTCTCGCCGAGAAACGCGGCGTCGCAGTAGCTCATCACAAACGAGGGATCTCGCTCCAGCAGATTGATCTGATTTTCCAGTTTCGCGGGCGCCCATCCGTCATCGGAATCCAGGAAGGCGACGTACTTGCCCGTCGCGACTGCAATGGCTGCGTTCCTTGCCACGGAGGGTTTGCCGCTGCGCGGCAGGCTGAGGACTTTCACTCTGTCCCCGTATCGTTCCAGACGGGTGAGGGTATCGTCCGTGGAGCCGTCGTCTGCCACTATGATTTCGTAATCCTTGTACGTCTGAGACGTCACGCTTGCCAGAGCCTCCTCGAGCAGCGGACCTCTGTTGTAGGTCGGTATGATGACGCTTACTCCGGTCATTGTGCTCCGGCTTCTCCTGCATGGAACTACGTGTGGTGTGCGGAGGAAAGAACGTGCGAAACAGCACTCAGTGATCTGAGAAGAGTGTCAAGGCTCCGGTGTTTTCCCTGCCAGTCCTAACGTCTTCTGCTAACCAGAGTCCTCGCTCTCTGCCACAGAGAAACCGCATCATCAAGCACCTGAGATTTGCTCTTGGTCAACGTCTCCCAATCGCCGGGCCTTGTCTCCTTGAGTGTCTGAAGGTACTCGAAGCCGGCTGCGTAAAGCATACTGAATACCGCGCCCAGACAACCTGCGATGGCGAGTATGATGAGACGCTTGGGCCTGCTCTTTTTCTCGGGCACCTTGGCCACGTCGAGTATCTGAATTGTAGGGGTGTCCTTTGCCTCTTGGATCTTCGCTTGCTCGTGCTGCTCGGTCAGCAGGCCGAAGAGGGTCTCCTGAATCTTGACGTCTCTCAGCAGCCTCCCGTATTCGAGCGCAAGCCTTGGCATTTGTGCGAACGGAAGCGCGAGCGTTCCGTAGTCGCGAGAGCCCGGAGTGCCCGTGTTTATGCTGCCTATCTTCCTCTTTACTTCCGAGATTTCCATCTGCTTCCGAGCGATTTCCGGATGGTCCGGCGTGAAAGTCCTTCGGAGAAGCCCCAGCTCGATCTCGGCCATGGCGAGCTTTCCCTCAAGCACTGCCACGTTCTGAATCTGGGCCTTCATCTGCTCGTCGAGAGAGATCGCCTTGTTCCGTTCCTGAAAACCACGGAGAGTGTCTTCGGCCTGCTCCAAGGTACGAGTCGCGTCGCTCAAGCGCTCTTCCATGAAAATCCTGGTGTTCCGCGCCCTGGAGCTACTCACCTTCTGATTAATCCGATTCAATTCCTCGACGAAGCTGTTTGCAACATCGGCGGCGCGTCTCTTGTCGGTGTCCTCAAACCTGAGGGTGACTATACCCTCAGGTCCCACCTTGACTCTCGTGTGAGACAAGCATGCTGTCACGGCTTCGTCCATCGTCTTGGACTTGTATCTCCTCACGAGGTCACGTTTTTCCACAACGGCCTCCACGACGGTCCTACTCTTCAGTATCGAAGCATAGACGTGAGACGGAGTCGCAAACGCCGGCAGAACCATCTCCTGGCCACCCGCGAGGCCTACACTTTGAAGAATGGAAGAAGTCAGGCCCGCGAACGAGGATTCTCTCTGGGCGGGAAGTATCGACGTGGTGGCGGTGTACCAGTTAGGAAGAAGAAGCAGTATGACGGCGGTAGCGACGCACACTATTACCGTCGTCCCCACTATGAACTTGGCCCACTTCGATGCCACGAACACCAGGCGATAAAGACTCACTGTTCCCGTTTCCAAGACCCTTCTCCCTGAGGATTCTCCGGTTGCAGCACAAGTCCGCGAATGCTATCACGAGGTTCCCAGGGTGTCAACAAACTGCGACTTCCCAATTTCCTCCGGCGGTCGGCCCCCGAGCACCTTCGTGTGAAAGAAGCGCGCCGGGTGTTACTACCTGGTGGCCTGATCTATGACGATATATATCGTGGCCAACTCGGCCAGAAGTGAGATCGTGTCCTTGACGATCGTCCACCGCGCCCCTTCCGCTCTCACAGGAACGTTTATCGAGTCGTTGGAAAGCACGATGCCGGCTTCGCGAGACGAGAGTGATTGCCCCGTGGAGAGTCTTGTCACGAGCGTTTTGCCACCGTCTGCCCTGCGTGTGAAACCACCTGCTTCGTGTATGTAGAATCCCGCGCGCTTGTCTTGCACGTAACACACGTAGCCGGGTCTCCGCACTTCGCCGGTAACGTACACATAGCCCACTTTCTTGGGGATCTCAATAACGTCCCCCGATTCCAAAACGACGTCTCTTTCGGCCCTCTTCTCGACAAAGAGCTTGACCATGTCGCACTGAACCACTCCCTGCGTCCCGCTCGCGAGAGACCGAGGACGAATCACTCTCCCCCCGCTCAAGTCTGCCTCCGCGGTCAGACCACCTGCCCTCAACACCACTTCCGAGAGTTTGTCCTCTCTGGGGTTGATGGCGTACCAGCCGGGGAACTGTACCTCGCCTCTCACTAGCACCTGTTCTCTTTCCAAATAGTGAGCGGGAGAACGAACGTAGATTCTGTCGCCGTCTCTGATTTCAAAATCAGTCGTGCCGAGTATCACGGATTGAACATCGAAAAAGTTGGACTCCGCCTTGTCGTCCGAAACGAAACGCCGCAGTTCTCCCTTATCAAGATCTGCGCCTGGTGTCACGCCGCCAACCAGTTTAAGTATCTGAGAGAGTCTTTCGCCTTGAACCAGCTCGTACGTTCCTGGAAACATGACCGCGCCGCCCACGGAAAAGAAGCGCTCACTCTTGGGAACGTAGATGATGTCCCCGTCCCTGACGCACGGATTGCGTGAAAGGTCGCCGGTCACGAAGAAGAGAACCAGGTCTACTCTTTCAGTCTCTCCATTCCGTCGCCTCAGCTCGATGTTTCTCAAGGAAGAAATCTCCCGCGGTCTTGGTACAGTCAAATCGCTCGGGGCGACGTCCCGGAAGGTGGAAGTCTGTTCGAATCCGGGGTCCACGGTGTCCCCCGCGGCGATGCTGATTATTTCGGAGACGCGCGTCACTTGAGAAGCGACGTAGGAGCCCGGAGACTCGATCTCCCCGGAGACGTGCACCTTGAATTTTCTCAACACCGCAAGTCTGATCTCGACGTTGCCCTGGGGAATTGCCGATAGGACCATAGATCTTATGAGGTTCCTCGCTTCTTCGAGGGATTTGTTGCCCACCAGAAGACTGCCGGAGTCAGGAACAAAAATCTTCCCCTCCGTGTCTACCTCAAGCCGCAACTGCAGACTCGCCTTCCCCCAGACGTTTACGACGAAGACGTCGCCAGGCCCCACCATGTACTGACTCGCATCTATCGGGCCGTCCTGGAGGAGCATTCCCTCTTCGATGACTGCCTTCGGTCCGATTGTTCTCGGAGAAATGAGTTGATTCCTCACCTCCGGCGTGTCGATCTGAAAAACGTCGGGCGCGCGCGATTGAGCTTCTCCGAGACTGACGGCGAGAAAGAGAAAGGCCGTTAAGACAGAAAAAACGATCGGCAAGGCTACCAGCAGACTCAATCGCATTTTCATTCCGTTCTCTCCTGACAACTTGATTGCAGTTCGTTCGTCAAGTGTTCTTCTTCAGCCAGTCCTCGATCACCGAAGCGATGCGCGACGACGCGTTGCCGTCCCAAAGCGGAGGCACGCGGCCCTCCTTGCCCCGGCCGTCAATCGTCTCGAAGGCTTCGTGAATGATTCTGTCCGGGTCGGTTCCGACTATGGTGTTGGTCCCGGAAGTGACCGTCACGGGCCTCTCCGTGTTCTCCCTGAGCGTGAGGCATGGCACTCCCAGCACCGTGCTCTCTTCTTGAATGCCTCCCGAATCCGTGAGTATGAGCCTCGAGGAGAGAAGGAGTCTCAAAAAATCGATGTAGCCGAGCGGCTCCAGGAGTATCAGTGATTTCGAAGACTCTATCGTCTTCCGTGCCGATCCGGACGTGAGATTCTTCCTTGTGCGAGGATGCACCGGGAAGACCACCGGCAGACGACGCTGAATTTTTTCGACGGCCGAGAGAATGCCAGACAGCGTCTCCGCATCATCAACGTTACTGGGACGGTGAAGCGTCAAAACGGCGTAGTCCTTCTCCTTGAGCGAGAGCTTCTCCAGAACGCGAGACTTCCATGCTATTTCTTTGTGTCGTTCCAGGCAGTCTATCATGACGTTGCCGACAAAATGGATCCTGTCCGGCTTGACGCCTTCACGCTTAAGATTGATGTTCGCGTCCTCGCACGTTGTAAAAAGGATCGTGGACAGAGAATCCGTTACGATCCGATTGATCTCCTCGGGCATGGACCTGTCGAAGCTCCTGAGGCCTGCTTCCACGTGTGCAACGGGAACGTGCAACTTCGCCGACGTAATCGAACAAGCCAGAGTAGAATTCACGTCTCCCACGACGGCGACAAGGCGAGGCCTCTCGCTCAGCAAGACTTCTTCGAATTCTATCATTACCCGTGCCGTCTGCTTGGCGTGCGAGCCGGAGCCCACTCCGAGACACCTGTCGGGCGCAGGAATCCCGAGTTCCTCAAAGAACACATCTGAGAGTTCTCTGTCGTAATGCTGACCCGTGTGAACCAAAATGGGCTCGATCAGGGGACTCTTCTTGACCTCCTCCAGGATGGGAGCAATCTTCATGAAGTTCGGTCTCGCGCCGCCGACAAAGATTACTTTCATGCCTCAAGAATCCCGCGTCTCAAGCGCCGTACATTTTCCCATAGTAGTTCCTGTAAGCCTCGCTGGACTTGATCTTTTCCCACCACCACTTGTTTTCGCCGTACCATCGGACCGTATCTGCGAGGCCCTTGTCAAGCTCGACCTTCGGTTTCCATCCCACAAGTTGTCTTATGCGGCTGGTATCGAGAGCGTAACGTTTATCGTGCGCCGGCCTGTCCGTGACATGCTCTAGGAGGTCCTTAGGTTTGCCCAGCAGGTTCAAGATTCTCTCGGCAACTTCCAGAACGGAGAGTTCGTTCCCGGCGCCGACGTTGAAGACCAGGCCTTCCACACCCTCAGTCCCTATGAGCGTTTCCAGTGCGGAGCAATGGTCTTCGACGTGAATCCAGTCTCTGGTGTTCCTGCCCGTGCCGTAGACCGGCAGTTTCCTGTTCTCCATCGCGTTCGTGATGAAGAGAGGAAATAGTTTCTCGGGATACTGGTGTGAGCCGTAGTTGTTGCTGCAGCGAGTGATGATCACCGGAAGGTTGAAACTGACGTAGTACGAAAAGGCAAGCCTGTCGCCGCCCGCCTTGCTTGCCGCATAAGGATTCGTGGGCATGAGAGGCGTGTGTTCGCCCGCCGGCTCACCGAGAATTTCTCCATAGACTTCGTCTGTCGAAATTTGTACGAAGCGCTTGAGACCGAGCTTCTTTGCCGCCTCGAGCAGCACGTACGTGCCGTAGACGTCCGTGAGCACGAAGCTCGATGGATCTCCCAGGGATCTGTCCACGTGCGTCTCGGCCGCGAAATTGACACAGATGTCACAGCCCTTCATGGCCTCTTCCACTTTCTTGGGATCGCATATGTCGCCTTGAATGAAGCTGTACCTGGGCTCTCCCTCGAGCTCCTTCAGATTATCGAGGTTGCCGGCGTAGGTCAACTTGTCGAGCACCACGACGCCGGCGTCGGGATAGTCACTGACGATTCTCTTCGCGAAATGACTCCCGATGAATCCGGCGCCTCCGGTCACCAAGTATTTGGCCCTCTTGGCCCAGCCTGTCTCAACCATCTTTCCTCTCCCAGTTGTACGGGATCTCTCCGCCGTGCGGGTCTATTCTGTGCTCGTCAGGATTCTTGCGGTCGTACGGAAGGGTCGGGCAGTTTATCAGATATCCCGGTTCGGTCCCGATTGCTTTCATTCCGTGAACCACGTAAGGAGGGATGACAACCAGCGTGGGACTCTGTTCACCCATGAACAATTCGTTGATCTGCCCGTAGGTCTGGGAATCCTTTCTCTGGTCGTAAAGCACTACCTTCATCATTCCTTTTACTATTGTGAAGTAGTCCGTCTGAAGTTTGTGGTAGTGCCAGCCCTTCACGACTCCGGAATAGGCGACAGAAAGATAGACTTGGCCGAACTGTTGGAAGATTTCGTCATCGCTTCTGAGCATCTCCATGACAAAACCTCTCTCGTCCGGGATCATTCTTAGCTGCTTGATCTTCACGCCTTCGATCATCTTGCACCTCTCTGGGATCAGTGGATCCTCTCTATTCTAACACCAGCATCTGAGCGCTCATGCCCGAGTACTCACTCGCGCTCAAGTACGCGTGCGCGTACACCTTCACATGAACACCTCTATCTAGGGCCGGATGTAGCTCTTCCGACGCAGTAGTACTTGAAGCCCAGCTTGTTCAGCTCTGCGGCATCGTAGATGTTTCTGCAATCGACCAGGACCGGCTTCTTCAAGAGCCCCTTGATCTTCACCAGGTCGAGTCTTCTGAACTCGTTCCACTCCGTGAAGATGACCAGGGCACTACTTCCCTCGCACACGTCGTAGGCGTTGGAGCAGTACTGAACCGCGGGAAGGACGGTCCTGGCAGCGACCATGGCAGCCGGGTCAAACGCCTTCACCCGCACTCCCTTGGAGAGCATTCGTCTCGTTATGTAAATCGCGGGAGACTCTCTGATGTCGTCCGTTTCCGGCTTGAAGGAGAGTCCCAGCACACCGATTGTCTTGCCCCCGAGCGTTCCCACTGCTCGCTCGATCTTCCTGAACACGAAGTCTCTCTGCGTACGGTTTATCTCGAGCACGGCCTTGGGTATGCGAAGCTCGCACCCGGCCTTTTCCGCGAAGTGCACGAGCGCGGCAGTGTCCTTGGGAAGACAAGAACCACCGATGCCCGGACCGGCGTGCAGAAACTTAGGCCCGATTCTCCTGTCCAACCCCATCCCCTTGGCAACCACCTGGACGTCGGCTCCGAACACTTCGCACAGCCTTGCCATTTCGTTCATGAAAGAGACCTTCGCGGCAAGGAAAACGTTGGACGCGTACTTGATCAGCTCGGCGGTTTCGACAGTCGTTTTTACCATGGGAGTTTCTATCAGGTAGAGCGGTGCGTATATCTGAGAGAGAAGGCTCTCCGCCTTCTTCGTCCAGGTCCCGATGACCACTCTGTCCGGCCTCATGAAATTCTCAACGGCGGAACCCTCGCGAAGAAACTCCGGGTTGGACGCCACGTCAAAAGGCACTTTCCCTTTCCTGTGTCTTGTGACAATCCCCCTGACCATGGCTCCCGTTCCCACTGGCACCGTACTCTTCTGGACGATCAGCTTGTAGCTTCTCATGTGCCTGGCGATGTCTCTTGCGACCGCCCTTACGCCAGAAAGATCGGCGTCACCGTTCTTCGTCGCGGGCGTCCCCACGGCGATGAAGAGCACTTCTGATTCCGCCACGGCCTCTTCGATGGAACACGTGAACCTCAGTCTTTCTTCGGCGCAATTTCTCCTCACGATGTCGAGAAGACCGGGCTCGTAGAACGGCATCTTGAGACGCTTGAGCGCTTCGATTCTGCCGGCGTCGGAGTCAGGACAGATCACTTCGTTCCCGAAGTCGGCAAGGCACGCGGCGGTAACAAGCCCGACGTAGCCTGCGCCGATGACAGCGATTCTTCTCACCTTGTCTCCTTTCTCTGCGAGCCGGACTTCGAAGACTCTTCCACTTTCTTCCGCCAGAAGTCCAGGAGCTCCGAGAGGGTTTCTTCTATTCTGTAGCGCGGCTCCCACCCCGTGTGAGCGACGAGTTTGGAATTGTCTCCAGCGAGGTAGGGAATGTCCGCGGGTCGCACCCTCGACTCGACCTGCTTCACGATTATCTCCACTCGCGAAAAAGAGAGGAGAAGGCGAAGCAGTGTTTCCATGCTCGTCGCCTTGCCCGAGCACACGTTGTACGCTTGACCCGGCTTTCCCTTTTCGAGAATCAACCTGTACGCCCTCACCACGTCTCTCACGTCCGAAAAATCTCGCACCACGCCCAGATTTCCCACTTCAATCACCGGCTCGCGAAGGCCGGCCTCGGCTTGAGCTATCTGAGAGGCGAAACTCGGCAGGGCAAAGGTCGTGGTCTGGCCGGGGCCGGTGTGGTTGAAAGAACGGGTTCTCAAAGCTGTGATGCCGTGGCTTCGCCCGTACTGTATGGCAATGAGGTCCTGCGTGGCCTTGCTGAGAGCGTACGGCGAAACAGGGAGAAGCGAGCCCTCCTCGGTAAGCAAGCCGGCGCCGGCTTGAGGTCCGTAGATCTCAGCGGAGCCCACTACCAGAACGGCGCAGGCGGGGCAGCTCGAGCGAACGGCCTCAAAAAGATTGAGAGTCCCAAGCGCGTTTGCGAGGAAGGTTTCACGAGGTTGGGAAAGAGCTTTCGAGGACGAACTCTGGGCCGCGAGGTGTACGACGGCTTGAGGTTTCAGGGTCGCCAGGAGAGAAAGCACGGCTTCGGCGTTCGCAACATCGCATGCCCTCACCCTTCCGGGATCCAGGGGAGGTCCCACGTGTTCGCAGGCCGAGTCAAGGTCGGAGGCCCACACCTCATACCCGGATTGCAGAAGCTCTCCGTAGAGGTGCCTCCCGACGAAGCCCAGGCCGCCTGTCACAAGAATTCTTGTCTTCACTGCTTACCGCGCCAGAACTCCAGCAAGTCCTTGAGGGTTTGTTCAAACGGAATGAGTGGCTTCCAGCCGGTCTCTTTGAATAGCTTGGAACTATCTCCGATCAGCACCGGCACGTCGGAGGGCCTCATTCTCTTCTCTTCCCTCACTATTCTGAGCTTGATGCCGCTTAGCCTCATGAACATGTCGAGCACTTCGGATATGGTTCTGCCAACTCCCGAACAGATGTTGTAGACTTCTCCGGGCTTGCCCTTTTCGAGAGAAAGCCAATAACCTCGAACGACGTCCCTGACGTCCGTGAAGTCACGCACGGCGTCGGTATTGCCAACGTAGATGACGGGTTCTCTCTTGCCTTTCTCAACCTCGACGATCTGTTTCGCGAAGTCCGAGCACACAAACACGTGCGCTCTTCTCGGCCCAGTGTGGTTGAAACCGCGGGTCCTGACCACGTCCATCCCGAAACTCATGAAGTATTGGTACGCAAGTAGGTCCTGGGCCACCTTGCTTACGGCATAAGGGCTCAGCGGTCTCAGAGGATTGGTTTCCTTGATAGGAAGCTCTTCCTGATAGACCATTCCGTATTCCTCGCTCGACCCGGCAATCTGGATTCTGGGCTTCAGCCCTGTCTTCTTGACCGCCTCGAATATGTTCAATTCACCGATGATATTGGTCGTGAGCGACTCGGTCGGCGCTCTCCAAGAGGTGGGCACGAAGCTCTGGGCGGCGAGATGAAAAATCCAATCGGGTTTCACCTGCTCGATGACGTCTCTGACGGAGGAGGCGTCTCTGACGTCACATTCGAACATGCAGAACTTATCCTGACAGTGTTCGATGTTCTCAGTCCGACTTCTCCATCTCTGAATGCCGTAGATCTCGACGCCCTTCTTTGTCAGACAGTAATCAACCAGATGGCTTCCGGCGAATCCAGTAATTCCCGTAATGAGGATTCTCATCAAAACCTCCGCTGAGTGACTCAACTTCCACGATTGATACAAACACCGTCTATGAGTTGGATGCAGCGAGTCTCATGATCTATTGTGCCAGAGAGGATGCTAATCAATCGAGTCGAAAGCTGCAATCTCGTTTAGAAATCTCTTCGCCTCCTCCAGAGGATTCGAGGCTCTCGTAATCGGTCTTCCCACGACCAGATAATCTGACCCGGCGAGCAGTGCGTCCCTCACGGTGCCCGCTCTCTTGTGATCGTCCTGCGGCCCGCGAAGTCTGATACCGGGGGTGATGATCACACATTCACCACCCAAAGCTCTTCGCACGTCCGCGGCCTCCCTGACGGAGGTGATGATGCCGCCGATGCCGCATTCCTTCGCAAGCCTTGAGAGCCGGAGCACCTGTTCGAGAACCGAGCCGGCCGTGTCTCCTGCCTGTTCGCTCCCCAGGCTGGTCAGCACCGTCACACCCGCAAGTAAAGGCCTCTCACTCGTCCGACTTGAACCCTCCTCAATTCCTTCCGCTGCTGACTCGAGGCACTCCCTACCGGCGCTCAAGTGAAGGCTAATAATAGCAGCACCAAGACGTGTTGCGCAACTCACCGCTCTCTTCACCGTGTTGGGAATATCGTGAAGCTTCAAATCCAGAAAAACCCTCCCTCCCCTCTCTCGAACTCCGCTGACGACGGAAGGACCCGAAGCCACGAAGAGCTCGAGACCGACCTTGAAGAACTTGACATCCGGGAGGAGGAGATCGACAAGCGAGAGAGCTTCTCCGTCCGTCGGAACATCCAGAGCTACTATGAGTCTTTCACTCGGGTGGCGGAGTCCCCCGCTCGGGCGATGGGCCCTCCCGTCTGGGTAGGATTTTCTTGTCATTCTGCCAATTCCCTTGCGGTCGCGAAGAGTCACTCTCCGAGGCCACACGCGAGGAAAAACGAATGCACACGGCGCCTCAGAGCTCTGGGGACTTAACCGTGCCCCTCATCTCGGCAAGCGAACGCACTCGGTTGTTCCTGCAATACTCTTCGATGCCTGCGAGCACGAGCTCGGGCGTTCTGAGATTCCTCAAACACGCGCTTCCCACCTGGAGGGCGGTGGCTCCAACCACGATGAATTCCAGAGCGTCATTGGAGCAGCAAATCCCGCCGCACGCGATTACCGGCACGCTCACGGCGGAGACCACCTCCCAGACCTTGGCCAGAGACAGCACCTTGATGGCCGGGCCGGAGAGCCCGCCGGTTCCGCCTCCCAACAGGGGTCTGCGCGTCTGCACATCCACGGCCAGAGCCTTGAAGGTGTTGCCCACCGTCAGCGCGTCTGCCCCTTCGGAAACGCACGCCCGGGCAATGAGAGCGATATCTGTAACGTTTGGCGTGAGCTTCACAATGATGGACCTGGAGGTCTTTGGCCGTACAGCCCTGACGACGCCTGCCGCGCCTGCAGGCGAACAACCGAAACTCATCCCGGCCTCTTTCACGTTCGGACAAGAAATGTTGATCTCGAAACCGTCAAAGCCGCCGGCGTCCTCAAGACGCAGCACAATCTCGCCGTACTCGCGCTCGCTGAAACCTCCGACGCTAACGACAATCTTGGTCTTGAGAGCCTTCAGGTGACGGAGTCGCCGCGAGATGAACGCCTGGCAGCCGACGTTTGCCAGTCCGATGCTGTTCATCAGGCCCGAATGCGCCTCCGCCAGTCGAGGGGGTGCATTGCCCTCTCGAGCGTTGAGGGTCAGCGTCTTTGTGACGACCGCGCCTATCTTGCCCAGGTTCACGATGCCTTCGAGCTCGTCACCATAACCAGCCAAACCCGAAGCAATCATCACCGGATTTCTGAGCTGCAGGGATCCCAGCCTCACCGAAAGGTCCAGGCGCGAAGGGCCCAGGCGACGGGGTTGTGAAGTTGCTCTCCTAGTCATGATAAATCACTTGAGGCACAGACGATAACTTGTTATATGACAACATATAATCACGCGAGCTCCGAGCAAGAGCCCGCGAAGCTCGGACCCTCGTAGTTGTCCCAGTCTACTGAAGCAGAGCTGAAAACCGGCCCGTCCCTGCACACGAGAGAATATCCGGCTTTAGAAGCTGTGGCCACATTCGCGCCGCGCGCGGAGTTCGCGGATGTCACGGTCATTACTGCGCATCCCTGACAAGCCCCCACGCCGCAACCCATCCGCGCTTCCAGTGAAACAAAACAGGGCACGTCGTACTCGATGGAAAACTCATGAAGACGTTTGAGCATCCCAGCGGGCCCACATCCGTACAGTGCTGCTCGCGACCATTCAAGACCAGAAGAGGATGCGGCGCCTCTCAAGAGTTCCATCACCGTTCCCTTCTTGCCGAGACTTCCGTCCTCCGTGGAGACAAAAATCTTGTCGGCTTTCACCCTGTCGAGAAACACGATCTCATCCTCACGAGCCGCGCCCACGAAGAAGATGACTCTCCTGGATCCTGATCTCTCGCGCGAAAGAAAGATCAAAGGTGAAACCCCCCTGCCACCTCCCACCATCACCTCGATTTCTCTGGAGCCGAGCGGAAAGGCTCTGCCGAGGGGACCCAGCAATTCCATCTTCTTGCCGGGACGGATGCCCGACAGTATCTTGGTGCCCAGACCTGAAACGGAATAATAGATCTGGAGTGTTTCCTCCCCCGATCCAAAATCAAGCACGCTGAAAGGCCGCCTGAGAAAAGGGCCCGCGCCTTCGGGAAGGCCGAGCATGACGAACTGCCCGGGTCGCGGGGCCGGGATCTTCCCACGTAGGCTGAGGAGAAAGCCTGACTCAGAGACTCTGCGATTCTCCATGACTTCCGCCTCGATCTCTTTGGGACGATCCGTTTGTCCGGGAGTCATGATCTCTCCGCTAGAGCTCTTGTCTCTAGGAACGGTTGAGCCGCCGGTACGCATCACATTGTCGTAGCGCGCACGACCGTGCGCACGTCTTCGCAGAGCTAGTGTGTCTCATTACTCAGGGTATCAGCCATCAGGGTATCAGACGTGGCCCCTTCCTTTTGAACGGGTTCGACGCCCAGATTTCCGAGCACCTCTCCGGCTGCCGGCGCGTATTCGCTGTTGGGGAAGTGTTCGATGATTCTCTCGAAGATCTCGACCGCCGATGCAGTATCTTGCTTAACGTGGAGAAAGACGTACGCGGCCGCGTACGCAGATTTTGGGGCAAAGCTTGTCGTAGGAAAATCCTTCTCCACACTCAGATATTTTTCGATCGCCTTGTCAGGTTTTCCCAATTGAAACAGGCTGAGCTCGCCGATCAGAAACGCTGATTCAGCGGCCTTCTCCCCTTCGGAGCTCAGCGCCGTCTGATTGAATTCTTTGAGTTTGGCGAGCCCCTTGCTCCTCAGGTCTGCCAGTAGCGCAAACTCGGAACGCGAGGCGTGCTCCTTCACCTTGTCGTAGGCAGCACTCGCCGATTCAGGGTCCTCAAGGTTCACCTCATAGACGTAGCCGATCCTGAATTGCGCTTCGCTCGCCTGAATCGTCCGAGGAGATTCATCCACGACGGACTGGTACAGTTCGATTGCTTTCTTGTAATCACCCTTCTGTGCCACAACGGATGCCATCTTGAGCTTCACGACGGATGCTTTCCCAAAGTCCTTGGCAAGACCAAGCGCCTTTTCGTAGTCCTTGATGGCCGCATCGAAGTTCCTCTCAGAACCGTAGGAATCTCCAGTCTTTATCAGCGCATCCAACACCTGTTCGTCGTCGGGACTGTTCGCAGCGACGGTCGAAAAGCTGACCCTGGCGCTGTCATACTTCGCCATTTCAAAGTAGCATTCTCCGGCTCTGGACAGACTCTTGAAGTACGACTTCGACTTCCTATTCGCGGCGACAAGTCTGTAGTAAGGAAGGGCGCCTGCGTACTGCCTCCTGTCAAATGAAGCATCACCCAGGGCAGATAGGGCGGCCTCCCTGTCTTCGGAATGAGGATATTGCGTGATGAATTTTTCCAGGACTTGGGAAGATTGATCGTACTCCTTCCTCCCGAAAAAGCACATCCCTGTGAGAAACTGGGCTCTGGGAATGAGTGGGCTCTTGGGGTAGTACATGGTGAGTTCATTGAATTTCCGCATTGCCTTGTCGTAATCGTGCTTCTGATAGTAACACTCTCCGAGCATGAGAATTGCGTCGTCCACCCACTTGCTCTTCGGATAGACCGATATCACCTTTGCGCATTTCTCGATGGCTCTGTCCAGAAGGGCCGACACCTGGCCCGACACGCCCGCCGTCGGCGTGCCCCCCGCCGGCGTGGTTTTTGATCTGGCCGGCTGCTGGGCGGCCCGCATCGCTTGCTGATAGTATTTCCGTGCAGAGTAAAACGTGTTGTAGTAGGCGCAAGAGACAACGTGTGCGGCGAGAAGAGCGGAGAGAAGCACAATGACCAACAAACCCGGTCGTCGTGGATTCTGCAGCTTCAGGAAATCACGAAACCGAGAGCATGTTTCTTTTTGTGTCATCATGCAACCCCCGAGCTTTCAAGCCCACGGAGTGGTCACCACTTCATGCCTGGCCCACAATTCTAAGCCTGACGCACAATCTTACCGTCCACAACGGTAACAATCGCTTTACCCACGAGTGTCCATCCCTTGAAGGGAGTATTGCGGGAGCGGGATGCGAAAGAGCGGGGGTCGACTGTCCACTCCAGTTGCGGATCTATGACTGTGATATCCGCAGTCAGGCCGGAGGCCATCTTTCCCGCCTTGATGCCCAGGACAGAAGCTGGAGCCAGAGTCAAGGCCGCGATTGCTTGCGACAAAGAGAGCAGCCCCTTGCTCACGAGGAAGGTCATTACCACGCCCACGGTGGTTTCCAGTCCTATCACTCCGAAAGCCGCTTCGTCAAATTCCACGTCCTTTTCCTCTTCGCAGTGCGGGGCGTGGTCCGAGGCAATCACGTCTATGGTGCCGTCTCTCAGTCCTTCCACAACGGCCTCGCGGTCCTCCTCGCTTCTCAGCGGCGGGTTCATTTTTGTGCTTGTATCGTACCCCGATACGGCCTTGTCGGAAAGAACCAAGTGGTGCGGCGTGGCCTCAGCCGTGACGGAAAGCCCCCTCTTCTTTGCCTGCCTTATGAGGTCCACCGCGGCCCTCGTGCTGACGTGCGCAATGTGGACGCGTGCCAGGGTGAGCTCCGCGAGGACGATTTCTCTTGCGACGGCAGCCGCCTCGGAGGCCGCGGGAATGCCCTTGAGGCCGAGGGTCGTCGACCAGTAGCCCTCGTTCATAACGCCTCCCTTACCGAGATAAGGATCTTCGCAGTGAGAAATGAAAGGCAATCCCGCCATGCGTGTGTATTCCATTACCCTGCGTGCCACCTCGGAGTTCCCCACGAAATTACCGTCGTCGGAGACTGCAACTGCGCCCGCATCACGCAGGTCCATGATTTCCGCCATCCGTTCGCCCCCAAGACCCACGGTTGCCGCCGCTACGGAGAACACCTTGACCGGGCTCGTTCTCGCGGCAGTCTCGAGCACGTACCTGACCATCCCGGAGGTGTCGATTGGAGGTTGCGTGTTGGCCATGCAGGCAATCGAAGTGAACCCCCCGCGGGCCGCGGCAGCGCCGCCACTACCTATTGTCTCCTCGTCTTCCCTGCCAGGCTCCCTGAGGTGAACGTGCATGTCGACCAATCCCGGAACGACCAGTTTCCCCTCCAGCTCCAGCACTCGCATGCCGGCGTTGACCTCTATTCGTTCGGCGAGAAGTTCTATCTTGTCTCCGGAGATGAGAACGTCCATTCTGGCGTCAAGGCCGCTTGACGGATCGATGACTCTTCCGCTTCTCAGAAGAAGCTTCCCATCCTCGCTCATCGGATTTTCAGCCTCGCCTCGCTACTCACTCGAGCTTGTCGCCCGCTTCGAGACCACTGAGGAGGTACAGAACTGCCATCCTCACCGCCACCCCGTTTGAGACCTGCTCCAATATCACCGAGAACGGGCCGTCTGCCACGTCCTGAGCGATCTCCACTCCTCTGTTCATGGGCCCTGGATGCATCACAAGAACGTCGTCTTTCGCGACAGAAAGCCGCTCGCGCGTGATGCCGAAGCACCTGGCGTACTCCCTCAAGGTCGGAAAAAGCGAACCTTCTTGTCTCTCCAACTGGATTCTGAGCACGTTTACCACGTCGGCGCCCTTGAGAGCGTCTTCAATACTGCTCGTCACCTCCACGCCGAGTCTTTCCACCTCGAGAGGCATGAGGGTCCACGGCCCGCAGACTACGACCTTCGCCCCGAGCTTGGAAAGACCCCATATGTTCGATCTCGCAACCCTGCTGTGAGCAATGTCACCCACGATGACCACCCTGAGTCCTTCTACTCTCTTCTTGTACTCGCGAATCGTGAAGATGTCCAGTAGCCCCTGGGTGGGATGCTCGTGCATTCCGTCCCCGGCATTGATGACCGAACAGTTCAAGGAACGAGCAAGGAAATGAGGAGCACCGGAGGCTTGGTGCCGTATCACAATCATATCAATCTGCATGGCCTCTATGTTCCTGGCCGTGTCCTTCAGGCTCTCGCCCTTTGAAACGCTGCTGCCCGAAGCAGAAAAGCTCACCGTGTCGGCGCTCAGCCTCTTCTCCGCGAGCTCAAACGATATCCTTGTCCTGGTGCTGGGCTCGAAGAAGAGATTCGCGACGGTTTTTCCCCTCAGCGTGGGCACCTTGGGAATGGGCCTCTCCAACACTTCCTTGAAGGAACGTGCAGTATCGAGAATGGACTCGATGTCCTTCGCCGTCAGTTCTTCGAGACCCAGAAGGTGTTTCCTGCCTGTCAACCCTGAGCCACCTCCCCTATTGAGACGCCGTCGAACCCGTCCTCTTCTTCTACGTTCACGGCGACCACTTCCCTCTTGGACGTGGGAAGATTCTTGCCGACAAAGTCGGCCCTCACCGGCAACTCCCTGTGTCCTCTGTCAACAAGAACCGCAAGCTGGATGGCCGTGGGTCTGCCGAAATCTATTATTTGGTCAAGCGCAGCTCTCACGGTTCGTCCCGTAAAAAGAACGTCGTCCACGAGCACGACGACCTTCCCGGTTATGTCGGAGGGTATCTCGGTCGATCGTATCACCGGGGTCGCGCCCGTCTGTTGAAGGTCGTCCCTGTAAAGTGTGATGTCGAGTATTCCGAGAGGGACGTCGGCTCCTTCGAATTCCTTGAGTTTCCTCTGAATTCGCTGTGCCAGTGCCACTCCCCGCTTCCTTATGCCAATGAGCACTATTCCTTCCGTGCCTTGATTTCGCTCGACTATCTCGTGTGCAATTCTTGCAACGGCCCTGTCCATGGCCTTGGCGTCCATTATCTGGGCCTTCTCTATGAAGCTCACGGCCGTCCCTCCGGGAAGCTCGGAAAAAAGAAGCCTTCTCGCTTGAGCAAGAAGGCACAGGTGGACTCGATGTCGGACATCATCCGTTTCCCCTTGCTAGCCTCTCGGAGCTAGCTTAAAAGGTCTGACCCACGCAGGAAGCGTAGACCATGGATTGAAATTACCACGTCACGAGCGAAGGCACAAGAGTTTTCTAATCAGGTACCTCGCTTCCGGCTCGAGGATTGCGACCTGCGGTTCGTCCGCTCCAGGTCCAACAAGTATTGTTTTCTCCACAGCCCGCCGCCGTAGCCACCCAGACGACCGTCTTTGTTGACTACCCGGTGGCAGGGGATCAGGATCGCCACACGGTTCAAACCGTTGCAGCGGGCCACGGCGCGGTGCGCACCTACCGCACCCATCGCGCGTGATACGGCTTCGTAGGAGCGCGTCTCACCGTAGGGTATGCGCAACAATTCCTCCCAGACTCTGCACTGAAAGGGAGTACCCGGAAACACGAGCGGAACCGTAAAACGCCTCCTGGAGCCCGCGAAGTACTCGGCCATTTCGTCCTTCAGGCGGACGAGGTGCTCGTTCTTCCCGGGTATCACAGTACAAGAAAACAGTCTGCGAAGCGTTTTGAATTGAGCCTCCAGCATCCGGCGGTCCGTGAACTCAAGAAGACAGACGCCTTCCGAGGTAGCACTCGCGACCAGCGGTCCGAGAGGACTTTCCAGCAACGAAGTCACGATGCAATCCAGCTTGCGGCTGCGGCCGGGAGGCCGCCCGAACGTCCGCGCGAAGGCTTCTCGAAATCCGCTGTGCGACTCGTACCCGTGTCCGAGGATGACCTCGTCCAAGTCGGTCCCCTGTCGGATCTGCAACAGTGCCCTTCCCAAGCGTCGCGCTCGCGAATAGTCCTGAAACGTCATTCCGTAGTGCTTGCGAAAATAACGCCTCGCCGCGGCGGGATCTATGCCGCGTTCACGAAGGTCTCCGTCTCTCAGTCGAAGGATCGGATCCCGCTCGATCTCGGCGAGCAGTGACGTGACCCAGGGGGGCGGACTCCCGGGTAGCTCCATCGGGTTACAGCGCCTGCAAGGGCGGTAGCCGGCAAACAGGGCTTCTCGGGCCGTCGCGAAGTACACCACGTTGCGAGGCAACGGCTTGCGCGCCGGACACGATGGCCGGCAGAAGATACCCGTAGTGCGCACCCCGAGGAAAAAAATCCCATCGTAGGTAGCATCACTCTTCTGATAGGCACGCTGCATCTCGGCGATTGAAGGTCGCGTCTTCATGCTCACGATTTCACCCTCCTTGAGGTAGACGGTGCGCAAATCGGGGGCCGCGATAGAAGGCCCCATGTCCGTGCGCCCAATTCTGCCTGCGGCAGGGATAATCGTCCACCGATTCTTGAACACCAATGTCTGGTGTCGCAGGCGGTATCGCGTCCCGTGCTCGTCAGAGACGCTCTCCGACAATGACGACGCTCGATGCCGGCACGAAATGGCGACGCGGGGCGCGGGCACTGCCGCTCGCGATCGGCGACCGCACGCGACGAAAACAGGGACTGCGCTACGATCGTGCGTGTCTAACTCATATCTGCCATCATACTGGAGCTCTCGGGTCAGAGCAAGTCCACTCTGAGCGCTTTTGGTGTTGCGTTGAGCAACCCGGGCATATAGTATTTACGTGTTTGCCCACATGGACGGGGACAACATGGATGGGCCGCACAGATAGGGACAACATGGAAGAGACTGCCCAACGGGGACGGACCCATACCGACGGGAACCAGCTGGACAGAGATCTAACGGATAGAGGCCGTATGGACAGAGACCTCATAGACAAGGACCTTTCAGAACTGAGTATCGACCCGTCTGCGCGGGAAGGCCACAAGGCCGACCGTCGGCTGATTGTGTCGTTCGTCATAGTCGGCGTGGCGACGCTGGCGGCCCTTCTCTGGTTCCTTGGCAGAGGGCACGCGGTCGAGGTCCGTGTCGCGACGGTGCGAGAAGCCAGTGCGGCTCAGGCCGCCGTATTGAATGCGAGCGGGTACGTGACTCCCAGGCGCCGTGCGACCGTCTCAGCCAAGGTCACGGGGAAGATTGCTGAGGTTCTCATCGACGAAGGAATGCACGTCAAGACAGGACAGGTCCTCGCCCGGCTCGACGACGTGGATGCAGTCGCCGCTCTCCGCGCGGCCCAAGCGGAGAAGGCCGTGGCGGTCGCGGCACTTACTGACCTCGACATGAGGCTCGCAAACGCCGGCCGAACCCTCAAGCGCATGAAGGAACTCCGAACTCGGGAGCTCGTGAGTGAGGAAGAGCTCGACAACGCCGAGACGGCCGTGGCGAGCTACGAGGCGCAGATCTCTCTCGCGAAAGAAGAGGTGAAGGCCTCGGAGCGGTCCGTCGAGATCACCCGGCAGAATCGCGAGAACTGCATCGTTCGAGCCCCATTCGCCGGCATCGTGGTCTCTAAAGACGCTCAACCCGGGGAGATGGTCTCCCCCATTTCGGCCGGTGGCGGTTATACCCGCACCGGCATCGCCACAATCGTGGACATGGCCTCGCTCGAGATCGAGGTCGACGTGAATGAATCGTACATCGCGCGTGTGACGCCGGGCCAGCGCGTGGAAGCGGTGCTCGATGCGTACCCGGACTGGCGGATTCCTTCCGCGGTCCGAACCGTCATCCCGACGGCCGACAGACAGAAGGCGACGGTCAAGGTCCGCATCGCCTTCGATGAGCTCGATCCCCGCATTCTCCCTGACATGGGAGTGAAAGTCTCTTTCCTGGAGGGAGCAGTCGATTCGACCGATGCCTCCCTCACGCTCGTACCACGCGACGCCGTGCGACTTGAGAAGGATAGGCCCTACGCCTTCGTCGTGAAGGACAGTCGCATCGAACGTCGGGCAGTCCGAACAGGCCGCGAAGGCGGCTCCGACATCGAGATTCTCGCCGGGCTCCGGCGCGGCGAACAGGTTGTAACATCATCAAGCGGTGAGCTCCATGATGGCGCCCGCGTCTCTGTTGCGAAATAGTCAAGCTTACACAAGGAGATTGCCATGGTCCGGGTCGATGGTAAGGGAAGCGGATCGCTCGTCGAAATCAGAAGCCTTGATAAGAAATACCACCGCGGTGAGGAAGAGATCGACGTTCTGCGCGGCCTCAACCTTGACGTCGACCAAGGCGAGTTCATCGCGTTCATGGGCCCCTCGGGCTCCGGAAAAACGACGCTCCTCAACCTCATAGGAGGCCTCGACGTCCCGACGGCGGGCTCGGTGCGCATTGCCGGGGACGAGATCAGCGCCCTCTCGGGTCGCAAACTTGCCGCGTGGCGCGCGCGTCACATCGGATTCATCTTCCAAATGTACAATCTCATCCCGGTGCTTACGGCCTACCAGAACGTGCAGCTTCCGCTCCTTCTCACCGGCCTCTCGAGGGTCGACCGTCGCAAACACGTGGAGGCCGCGCTCGACCTGGTCGGTCTCGGCGATCGCATGCACCACTACCCGCGCCAACTCTCGGGCGGCCAAGAGCAGCGTGCGGCGATCGCTCGCGCGATCGTGGCGGACCCCACGATTCTCCTGTGCGACGAACCTACCGGAGACCTCGACCGGGCCTCCGGCGACGAAATTCTCGGCATCATCAGCCGCCTGGCGAAAGAGCACGGGAAGACCATATTTCTTGTGACCCACGACTCGCTTGCCGCGAAGCGCGCGGGGACGGTGCTGCATCTGGACAAGGGGACGCTCCTCGAGTGCGGCGCAGACGGACCGCCCGTCTGTAGGCCGGAGGAGAAGGCATGATGAAATACCTTCACCTCGTCTTGGTCAATCTCAAGCGCAAGAAACTCCGTACGGCACTCACGGCCGGGTCCTTTCTGGTGGCGCTATTTCTTTTCGGACTACTGATGACGATAAAGGTTGCCCTGAGTTCGGGTGTCGACGTGGCCGGAGCCGACCGGCTCGTCGTCCGCAACAAGGTGTCCCTCATCATGCCCCTGCCGTTCGCCTACCGGGACCAGATGCGGGCGATACCGCACATCGCGGACGTGACCTTCGCGACCTGGTTCGGCGGATACTATCAAGACATGAGAAACTTCTTCCCAAACTATGCGATTGACGTGGAAGCCTACCGCCGGGTCTATCCCGAATACACTATCTCGGACGAAGAGTGGAACGCCTTCATGAACGACCGACAGGGTTGCATCATCAGCCCAGTACTCGCGGATCGTTTCGGATTCAAGCTCGGAGACCGGATACCCATGGAAGGAACGGTTTGGCAAGGGACTTGGGAGTTCAACGTGCGTGGAATCTACGAGGTCCGGCGCAAAGAGCTTCTCACTTCCGAGCTCTGGTTTCAGTACCCCTACCTCGACGAGCGGAGGCCCTTTATGAAGGGCACCGTCGGGTGGTACGTCGTGAAAGTCGACGATCCTGCGAACGCCGTCCAAGCGGCCAAGGCAATAGATGAGCGTTTCGCAAACTCCCCCTTCGAGACGAAGACCGAGACCGAAAAGGCCTTCGCCGCAGGCTTCGCCAATCAAATGGGAAACATCAAGCTCCTTATCCTCTCCATCGGGAGCGTCGTCTTCTTCACACTGCTCCTGGTCACAGGAAACTCGATGGCCAGCGCTATCCGCGAACGTACGGGAGAGCTTGCCGTCATGAAGACAATAGGTTTCAGCGACGTCTCAATCCTATCGCTGGTCATGTCCGAATCGCTCATCGTGGCCGCTACGGGCGGGGCAGCCGGACTAGCTCTCGCAAAACTCTTCACTCTGAGAGGTGACCCGACGCACGGAATGCTCCCGTTCTTCTACCTGTCCGGGAAGACTCTGGCCATCGGTTTCTGTTTGACACTCGTCGCCGGCGCGGTCTCGGGAATCATCCCCGCCGTCGGAGCGATGCGCCTCAAGATAGTGGACGCCCTTAGAAAGGTGTGAGCATGGCTATACCAATCGAATACAATCTCCGCAGCGTCGTCAACCGCTGGGTCTCCACACTTGTCGCAGTGCTGAGCATTGCCGGCACCGTGGCCGTGTTTATAGTCATGCTGGCCATGGCCCAGGGGTTTCGTGCGACCCTCACGTCATCCGGCTCGCCACAGAACGCAATCATACTGCGCGGTGGAGCGAACGCAGAGATGATGAGCGCGGTCATGCTCGATCAAGTCAAGGTCATCGCAGACGCGCCAGGCGTGGGCCGCTCGTCAGCGGGAGAACCTCTCGTGAGCGCAGAGGTCGTCGTGATAGGAGCCTTTCCCCTCCTCTCTTCCGGGTCGGACGCAAACGTACAGATTCGTGGCACCTCCCCGCTCGCACTCCAGGTGCGCCCGGAAGTCCGCATGGCGCAGGGGCGCTTCTTCCAGAGTGGTCTCGCAGAGTTGATCGTCGGCAAGAACGTTACCGGAATCTACAAGGGCTTCGATCTCGGCTCTACGGTAGACTTCGGCGGCGGACGGTGGACGATCGTCGGAGTGTTCGACGCCGGGGGAAGCTCCTTCGACTCGGAGGTGTGGTGCGACGCGAGCGTGCTGAATCAGATCTACAAGCGTCCCGAGAATGTGTTCCAGTCGGTCACGGTGAGACTGGCTTCCGTCGGGAGCTTCAAGGAGTTGAAGGACGCTCTCACCACCGACCCGCGTCTCACGGTCGACGTCTTCCGTGAGACGTCGTGGTATTCGGAGCAGTCACGCACGGTGGCAACGATCATAAGAGTGCTCGGCTTTCTCGTGGCAATAGTCATGGCCGTGGGAGCGATATTTGCGGCTCTCAACACGATGTATTCGGCAGTCGCGGCCCGCTCCTCAGAGATCGGCACCCTGAAGGCTCTCGGCTTCGGCCCGGCAAGCATCGTCGCGTCTTTCCTGGCCGAATCGATGATAATAGCCCTCGCAGGCGGTGCGATCGGCTGCCTTGCAGCCCTTCCTTTCAACGGCTTTACGGCTGGGACGATGAACTGGGCGAGCTTTTCCTACCTGGCGTTCTCCTTCCGCGTGACACCGGCCATCGTCGGAACCGGCATCATCTTCGCCCTTCTCATGGGCGCGATCGGCGGGATTCCGCCCGCAGTGCGCGCGGCACGCCTACCGATAGTCGTGGCGCTCCGGGAGCTGTAGGAGGCGGCGGCTACAAGGACCCCTATCCGGCCAAACGAACTACAACGAAGATAAAGGCCGCTCCCAGGCACGTGAGCCCTATGAGGCCGATGGCAGTCGTAGGGTCCTTCTGAGAGTGGGCCTCGGGCAAAATGTCAGAGACGCCGATATACAGAAGGAATCCGGCGAAAAATCCCAAGTAGAGCGTCAGGAATGAAGGGGGAACCCTAATAATCAAGGTAGAAGCCGCGCCCAAAACGGGAGCGAGCGCGTCCAGCAGAAGCATCACAATCGAACGGCGAGTAGTGTTGTGATGAACCAGCATCAAGCTGACCGTGTTGAGACCATCACAAAAGTCGTGTGCAATCACGGCAATGGCCACAATGGTGCCGACGGATTCCGAGACGTGAAATGCCAGACCGATCCCGACGCCGTCCATGAAGCTGTGCCCAACCAGGGAAAAGGCGGAGAGGACACCTACCTGCGGGTGATGGTGCGCAGCATAGTCGGCCTCGTGGACGTGATGGATCAATACGAATTTCTCAAGACTGTGAAAGAGGAGGAACCCGACGACAAGCGCAACCATTGCCCCCGTGACACCGGCTCCCCGCTCGTGGGCCTGTCGGAAGATCTCGGGCAGAATGTCAAAACTCACGACGCCTAAGAGCACACCGGCAGTGAAACTGAGAACAAGGTGCAACCGGTCACGGAACCTGAGCGCGAACAATCCGCCGATCGAGGTCGAGAAAAAGGTAGCAATTGACAGCAATACTGCGTTCATGGATCGACTGCGTAACGGGTTTAGTGCCGCTTCAATGCCGCGGTACTTCTGATTGACGTCCAAAGCCGCGGGCGAGCAACGGGTTCTGTCGGTCCGCTCCGGCAGCCGCTGCCGGTCCGGGCTCCCAGAACATGTCAAAGCGTCTCACTTACCGAGTTGCCGCTTGAACTGCCAACAATTCCACTTCAAACGTGAGAACCGAATTGGGTGGGATGCTCCCCCCTGCGCCTCTCTCGCCGTAGGCCATCTCGGATGGAATAACCAGCTTGCGCTTTCCGCCAACCTTCATGCCCACAACCCCCTGGTCCCAGCCTTTAATGACTTGCCCCTGTCCCAAGACGAACTCGAAGGGTAGATTTCTGTCGAGTGACGAATCGAATTTCGTGCCGTCCGCCAACCAACCGGTGTAGTGAACGCTTGTTCGATCGCCTACTTTTGCTTCCGCCCCCGTACCGACGATCAAGTCTTCAATTACCAATTGAGAATCTCCTTGAGAAGTGCTCTGCGCAACCGGCACGCTCTGCGAAGTTGACACATTCTGCCCAACACCTGAAGAAGTGTTCTTGGAAGCAGCACAAGACATCATCGCCGCAACGGCGATGACCATCGCTATTCCCGTCACAATCGCCGCGCATTGACCCCTTCGGCGCCTGGCTTCCCGCTCGACACGCTTGATTGCTCGAACCGAGTGCTTGATCACGTTGACCTCCTGGGACAATCCCCTGTTGAACGAAAGCTCCGACGATTTGCCGACGTTGCACGATGGCAAGCGTAACCCTTAGTATATCTGAAGCGCGCGCAGTATCAAATCATGTAATTTGTCACATGAAACCCACTTATGCAGGCGACGTGAAGACGGAGGCCGTCGGTTCAGGAGGCAAGGCCGACCGTCAGGTCCATGGGCAGGTTGTGGGCCACTACCCTAAGCCACGGATTTCCAGCTCAAAGAGAGCTTCTTCCCGCTAGCCGCACACTCCCGCAGATACAGATTGATCAACGTCTGATAGCCAATCCCCGTGTCTTGCGCCAACTGCTTGAAATACTGGATCGTGTGACCATCCAAGCGAATCGTAACCTGCCTCTTCAGGCGAGACGCATACGGATTACGCTTGCCCTTCGAGAAATCATATTCCTTTCTCATGTGAACCACCTTCGATTGTACTGGCTTCGCTCTCGTCGGGTCAATACCGAGCACCTTAATGACTATTTCTTTGTGAGCCTTACCCGCGCAAAGGATTGGAGCTTCCCGCCCTCTTCACCATCCATGAGCCACTGCCAAGTGTCGGTACCTTTGCTGTACGCGAATGTTGTGTGGAAGAAGCTGCCGTCTTTGCCCTTGAACAAGAACGCGATGCCTCGCACGCATAACGGCGCGGATGAGCGGTGGGACAAGGCGGCGCGGCGCTTGCGCCGGTTAGATGCAGCCCAGTTCCCGCAACCTGCGTTCACATTGCAGTGGATTCTCAAACTTCATCGTCTGGATGCCGAATTGTGCCGCAGCTTGTAGATTGACCTCCGTGTCGTCGATAAAGACGATGTCAGGCCCCTCAAATCGGTGCGTGCCGCCGTCCGTCGAGCGAACTCTTCGGGAGATACGGTGCCTCGATCGAGCTCCAGCCAGTCCCGATGAAGCAGGACCTCGGCAAGTACCTTGGCACGGACCTCGGGTTCTCTGAACACTCTGGCGATTAAGCTGTCTGGGTCCCACGTGAAGACGATCCCACCGAGGTCGAACACAATGTTCAACCCGAACCTTCCCACATGCAGTTAACGAAACAGGTTTCACCTAGAATGCTCTGTACCGCCCGGCACTCATCATCAAATATCCCAGGCCTTCAAGTGCGATGAAGATCCCATGAGGACTATATTGTGAAAAGAGAGAGCCCCTCCGTTTCTCCTTTGTGTTTGTTCGTGGAACGTCTTACGTCACAGCCATAACGGACGCGTTTCCGGTCGCCTTGGACATTTCGTCATACCGCATCTTCATTGAATAACCCACTCCCGACCATCCACCGTAATTTTCCTATTCTCTTTCTTCTCTGATTCAATATCTGTGAATTGACCATGTCCTGGATAGACCATTGTTGAATCCGGGAATAATTCGTACAGTTTTCTAACTGATCTTATCTGATCTTCCCCGGAACCATTCTGGGTATCAGTTCTACCAACCATTCTGTAACATAGAACATCGCCGGAAAATGGACTATTCCCAGTGCAGTAACATATCCCCCTGAAGAATGGCCTGGGCAATCGATTGCCCTTGTTTCCATACGTCCTAACCTGAATACTTGATTATCCTCAACAAATATATCCGGTTTACCAACTGATTCCATATCGAAATCTAATGATCTCGCAATTTCTGGATCGCTCTCCACTTCAGCCAACCAACCGCGACCGCAATGTTCTATTGCCCACTCCTTTCTGCCGAAGGAATCTTCTGATAAGTTCTAACGAGCCGTGTCATACCGTGAAGGCAGCGCACTGATTCATCATGAAGAATATAGCCGGCCTGCTCCAGGACTTTGCATGAGGCGACATTGTCGCTTGCCACAATGCCCAAGACCAGCGGCAAATCGAATCTCCGAATCCCCCATTCCGACATTGCCGTGACGGCTGCGGCCGAACAACGCTGCGATTGACCTGCGGGCTGCGGAGCGCACCGGCAGGTGCATGGGCAGGTTATGGTGCAAACATCTCAGCCAGAACAGACAGAATGGCGCCGGCAGCCCTGCGGTCAACAGATCCGAGCTTTCTCACCAGGCGCGACTTGTCAACTGTGCGGAGTTGGTCAAGAACAATCTGGCTCGTCCTGCCCTTGAAGCGGCAGGGAACCCGGCTGGGGTAAGACCGTGGCTTGGTCGTCAGTGGTGCAACAATAACAGTCCGTATGTAGAAATTCATCTCGTTGGGAGACACAATGACACACGGACGAGTCTTCCTGATCTCGCTTCCAACGCTAGGATCGAGATTCACAAGATGGACCTCGAACCGCCTCACTTCCACTCCCACCCCTCCTCATCCCAACTGCTGCCACTGACAAGCTCACTATCCAAGAGAATATCATCCCTCAACCTCGCCATGCTACGAAACGCCTCGGCCCAGTTTGCACGAGGTCGCTCTGCAGGGCTGATAACCAGACGATTTTCTCTAACGCTGATGTCCACCTCACCCTTCAGCCCGGTTTGAGCGATAAGGGGTTTCGGGATACGTATGCCTTGGGAGTTGCCGATCCTGACAATTCGTGCTTTCACATTGCATCACCACCGTAATTACATTGTAGCCACATCAACTCAGTTTGTCAAGGTTTTTCTACGATCTCAGAAGAAGTCAGCCGAGCAACTCCTGCACCATAACGATGCCGCTCAGCCGCAAGCCGTGAGTCAGCGCCGCCCAACTTGCCTCAGGGTGTGCCCTCGACAATTGACGGCTGCAGCGGCCAGATGGGCTCATGTTCTGCGAGAGCCTCTGATGACATCAACCACGACGTTCCGAACGCGTTCTTCATCTTCACCATACCAACCCCGGGTGTAAAGTCGAGTGTGAGAAACAAGCCACCCCCTTCCGGGTACACCCGGTACGTGCAGGTCATGTATTCGCCAGACGGAGTGGAGACGACTTCCTTGTTCATCCTTACCAGCATCTCCGGCTGACTCACCTTCGGCGACCTCGTGGCAATCACCTGCCGTCTAATCGCCCATCCAGAAATTGATCTCCCGCAGGGCCGTGCTGCCAGCTTTCAGATAGCCCTTCTGCCAGCTATCGCCGTCTTCGAGACCCTTCCACTGTTTCGTCTTGGGCTGGGTTTGCCGGCGGAAACGCCAGCGGTATTGGTTATAGATCGCCATGATGTTCGTGGCGTAGGCGGCGGCCAGGCCCGGGGTGTCGCGGATGATCAGAAGGTTTTCGTCGTTCGTGCCGCTCGCCTTCGGACCGAGGTTGTGCGAGCCCGTCAACAGAACCGGGTGGGCGCCGAACGGGTCGACAACCACCGCTTTGCTATGAACCATCGCGAACGTGCCCGGTAGCTTCTTCATCTCGCGGCGGAACCACTCTGTCGACTCGTCGATCGCCGCGGGCAGGACCACCTCGAAGTCAGCCTTCTCGGAATTGTCCGACTCAAACAGTTCCACCGGGTTGGCCTTCGTGCCCGGGTCCTGATTGATGGCGCCGCGGATGTACAATCGCCTCTCCACACTTCCGACCCGGGCCGTGTCGATGATCTCGTTGAGCAGCGTGTCTTTCGGACCCGGATTGAACATCAAGAACAGAATCGCCTGTTTCGCGCCGCCGATGATCTTGCGTGCCTCCGTCAGATCGACCTGCTCCACCGTGGGCGTGAACCACAATCGCACCGGCGTCTGGCCGACATCCGCTTTACGCGGCCGGCTGTTGCTCTTCTTTAGGTCGGCCGGAGTCTCGTCGCCCGCGTCCTTCAGTAGGTCCCATTGCTTGCGATACTCCTTGGCCAGGTCGAAATCATCGATCAGCACGGAGTTGTTCGCCTGAGTGCAGAGGCCGGTTTTCGTCCAATTTTGACTGCCCGTCCATACCCAGCGCGGCTTCTGGTGAGCGTCGCACATGACTAGAAACTTGTTGTGTCCCAGTGCTCGCGGGGAAATCATCCGGTCGTGCAGGTCGATCTTGCTCTTGAGTCGCTTGCGGGCGTCGTGGTTCTGATCGCCGTCCTTCTTTTTCACACTGCCGTTGGCCAGGACTACATGGGCGCGCTTGCCCAATTTCTCGAGCGCGGTTTCCAGTTGCTCATCGTCCAATTCGTAAAGCGCGCCGTAGATGTCGCGCTTCTCCTTTGCGGCGGCATCTAGCAGTTCGAAAAGCCGCGCGCCCAGCGGCCCGAACAGGTAGTTGCGGAACGGATTGTCAGGCGTCTCGATGACCGTGCGCAGGTTCTTGGTCTTCAGATCGTCGTCCGTCACTCCGAGCCGTCGCGACACCCACTGGGCGGCCACGATGCCGCGATTGAAGTAGGCCTCGATTTTCGGCGCGAACTCGTGGGTGAGGATGATCTCCTCGGTCCATTCGCTGGCCGTGTCCGAGTCGGGGCGCAGATTGTCCTTGTCCGGGCCGACCATCGGCAGCACGCGGTACTGCACCTTGTCGCCAGGCTTGGCCATGTAGTCGATCCACTGGTATTTCTGAATCGGCCAGTTGGTCGAAGCCCGTCGTTCGCCGTCTTCGTGCGACTGGTCTGCGAACCCAACCCAGGTGCTGACGACTTCTTCGACTCCGTTGCGCCGCCGCATCAGTGCGAACCCGCGACACCCGGGGATGAATCCGTCTGGCTTCCAAGCAATGAAGACGTCATCCCCGTTGTGGTAGACCTTGATTCTCATGTTCATGGGCCCTCCCTTCGATAACGGTTAAAGGACTGACGATGAGGAATTGTTGAAACGAAACCACTCCGCGTCGTCGAACGCTCGTGCTCAGCGGCGCGGGCGCAGCCCGCGTCCGTCTGCATGCGCTTGTTAGACGGCAGTCCATCTGGTCCGTGACGCTGCGGACTTCTACCACATGCTGAGCACGACGTCGTACCTTCCATAGACATCCTTTTTCAGCTCTTCCGCTTTCGGATTAGCCCAGTCGTGCATCCACTCAGAAACAAGTGGCATCCACGTCATCGGCACAACTCCCGCCTGTAACATGCGCTGGATCCCATAGGTGTGAGCCTCCGGCGAGGCGTCACCGCCAGCATCGAACAGGCCGTACACATCAAAGCCTTCACGCAATCCATGAATGGCCGTGTACGCAAAACACATGCTGGTCCACAGGCCCGAGACGACAAGCTTTCTGCGACCGGTCTTCTTCACGGCCTGCAAGACGCGCTCGTCCTCGAAAGCATCGAAGCCGGGCACCTTGCGCGCAATCACCTCCTGGCCGGGGAAAAGGTCCGTGATTTCCTTGATAAACTCTCCGTTCCCCTCGGGCCATATGGAGGTCAGGACCGTCGGTACCTCCAGAATCTTCGCGGCCTTAGCCGCAGCGACAGCGCTGTTGCTGATGGCGTTCCTATCGCCGGACGCCGCCCCCTTGAACATCGTAGGCTGGTAATCCACCAAGAGCAGCACACTGTTCTGAGCCGTTAACATCTCCAATTTGGGATCTCCCATGTTTATCTACCTCCTCTTTGATTCTTTGTGACTCCACACGCTTGTCTGCTCGCTGTCTAACGGCTCGGCTAAGCTGCGGCGCGCGAACGCTTTGTGTTAGCCGCGAGCGGGCCGCGCCGTCAGCTTGAGCCGGTAGTTAAGCGGCCCGAAGGAATGCTGACACAACTGTGCGTCTGCCACCGACGCGTGGCCGTCTACGGTCATCACTTGCTTGTCGGTGACGGCGCAAGAAGTCCAGCCAAGGCGCCGATGGCGGCAGCACCCAGCGCCGTTAGCACATCAGGGATATTCGGCGAACTGCCGGTCGAAGCAATGGCGCTAAGGTAAATGGCCCCGAATGTCGCCGCGATGCAGACGCCGCCAAGGGCAAGCACTACGATGCGGTACGTCCAGCGATCAGAAACGAATGCAGGGGGCGGCAGATCGCGCGTGACTTGCTTGGCCACCTCGCGAAGAGTGTCTTCTGGTTTCAGCTTTACCTGATCGAGGAGGCCAGGCGTGCTGAGCAGGTGATCGACGAGAATGTCCGCGGAACGCCGTGGTTCTGGCATAGAGTCCTCCAATGGCTACTGGGTACCGGAAACGAGCATGCCCAAGAAACTGACCGTAATACGCGGAAATGAGTGGCGCACAAACCGCGCCTGTGAATCTTGGTCGAAACTAGGAGGCTACCCCGCAGTTTGGGTGTCCGACTCGATTTCATGGTTAGCGTTCTTGTCACCTATCTCCCCAACCGGTCACGCTAGAAAGCTAGTGCAAGACCTGTCGAGAATTGATCGCCCTTGCTAAAGTTGGGCGCACCGCTGCCGTTCTCATAGCGAAAGTCGAGCGAATACTTGTCTTTAGTTATCGCTACGCGGATTAAGCACTCGAGCCGGTAGTATTCCTTACTATTCTTTATGTCGTACCAACCCGTCATAGTAGGCAGCAAGCGAATGCTCTCGGCCAAATCGAAACCATAAACCAACTCCGCTTTGACACGTGCAATTGCTTGATCTGGCTTCTCGTCACTCTGGTCTGTATTGCCCCCTTCCGTAGAAGACGTGTTACTTGTAATGCTTATGTTCTCTTGGTCGCTGAATTTGTAGCCGCCCTGAATGAAGAGGCCGAAGGCCCGATCCGGATCTAACCCGAATCGCGTTGAGTGAGCCAATTCGGCTTGGTTGATTGGCTCACGCGGGCCGAGCGGTGTCCATCCAAACTCCGCCAAAGCCACCGGGTTGTTAAAATCACGATCTGATTCAATTCCAACAGAAAAGGGTAGGACGTGTACCCACCCGAGATTGTCGGGCTCCCCATCTTGATCCAGTGGACGAGGCATTAGTATGAAGCCGCGAAGTTTAGCAAGCACGCTCTCAAAGGAATCATTGCCGCCAGTGCGTACTTCAACGGTGGGGCCAAGATAGCCAGCAATGCTATTTGTCGCGAAGTACCGACTCTCACTTAGCTTTGGACTGACCTTTGCTACGAACCCCAGCGCGTCCTTCTCTATCTCAGTGCGAATCACAGACCAACTGATTTCCCCTCCTAAACTGGCCGAACTATCTTCGGCGAGCGTGATGGCTGGGAAGGCAACCAGTGTTACAGCGAGCAAGAACCCTATACTTTTATTCATGGCATAACCTTTTGTGAGAGTGTCGCGATCGTTTCACCTTTGAGGGGGCTGGGCCAGCCAGTCTTTTTCAATTTGATACCGCTTTTGTGACACGACTGGATAACGGAGGCGCAAAACAATTGTTCCGACGAATCGCCACTTATCGTGGCTCCTTCAAGCGCGGCGCCTAAATCAGTTGCGGTAAGAATTGCAGCAACATTGGGATAGCGTGCTGCAGCACTTGAGGCAATAATTTCATTGATAGCTGTTATTTCGGCGGGCTTGAGCTTCTTCGGATTGCACCAAGCGGCAAGCTGTTTACGCATAATGCGTTGCACTTCGCCGAGTTGGTATGCTTTGAGGTTAGTTGTGTCTGGCATAACGCTCTCCCTTCGTTGAATAGTGAACTCAATACGCTTCGCCCCACCTTTCCAAGCCAACCACGGCTTACGCCGTTTCCAGATAAGCGCCTTCAGAACGTCTTCCGTTCCGGATAACAGTCTTTGCCTGCCGATCTCCAATTGTCCTTCATCGAGACTCTGAGGGACAATCTTCGATCTGCATTTGGTCTTACAAAGAATGTCTATTGTGTCTGAGCGCGTAGCTGTTGGTTATGCAAGAGGTGATGTGCCTGTCGCGTCTAATCGCCACAAGATATCACATAAGCGGCATCATGTCAAGAACGAACTACCGGCAATTTGTGAGGTATCTTGGGAGGATTGAGTGGCCGAAGGGCAAATCAGGCGTCGGGTTGGTGCGCGAGCGGCCGGCCTGAGCGGCGCCAGCCTCTACCTCCCCCGCCCCTGCTCCGCCTGCTCGGAGAGGCGAGAGAAGTCTGCGAGCTTCAGGAACTCGGACCGTACGAAGGCCAGAAGGCCGAGTCTAATGTCCCGCACCTTCGCGTCCTGATCCATCACCAAGACGCCGTCGAAGAAGGCGTCTATCGGGGCTTTGAGGTTAAGTAGGTGCCCAATCGCGTCTCCGTAGTTTTCGCTCTTGACGGCACTCGAGATCAACCCGGAGGCCTCCCGCAGACCCTGGAAGAGATTGCGCTCAACCTCTTCGCGCAAGTCCTGGAGAACCGGGGTCGGGTACTCGTGGGTCTTCAATATGTTCGAGACTCGCTTGAAGGAGATAACGACTCCCGAGAACTGTTCATTTGATTTCCAGCGCGCGACCGCCTCTGCTTTGAGCCAGCTTCTGAAGGGGTCATCGCTGTCGACTGAAAGCACTGCGTCCACGACGTCCTGCTCTATGCCCATCTCGGACAAGATGAATGCGAGCCTCTGCGCCAGGAAAGAGGCGATCCCACCACTGAGGCCTGTCTCCCAACCCGAACCACCCTCGCCCCCGAACTTCCTCGACAGAAGCTGGATGGCCTTCTCGACACAAGACGAGAGAGAGAAGTGTAGCTTCTTCTCGATCAAAATCCTCATAATGCCGTTGGCCTGGCGTCGCACGCCGTACGGGTCCTCGGACCCGGAGGGGATTCTGTCCGTCGCGAAACTCCCGACGATTTCGTCCAACCTGTCGGCGATGCTGACCGCGCACCCTTCGAGGCTCGATGGCAGAGTGTCTCCTGCGAACCCCGGCAGGTAATGCTCCTTGATCGCCTGCGACACGCTCGCGTCCTCGCCCGCCCTGGCAGCGTATTCACCGCCCATTATGCCCTGGAGAGTCGTGAATTCTTTCCCGTCCCTAACCATCTCGCTCACGAGGTCAACCTTGCAGAGTAAGCCCGCTCTCTTCGCACTGGCCGCCCTGGACTTGTCCCAGCTTTCCATGACGAATTGAGAAAGTTCCGCGAGCCGCTCGCTTTTGTCGAACACGGACCCCAGCGATTCTTGCCAGACGACGTCTTTGAGTAGCTCGAGCTGCCTGGCGATGCCGATTGACACGTCTTTTTCCCAGTAGAAGCGCGCGTCGTCAAGTCTCGCCCTGAGTACTCTCTCGTTTCCAACGCGCACGTTGTCCTCGCCCTCTTTCCCGCCGTTACGGAGCGTTATGAAGAAGGGCATGAGATTTCCGTGATCGTCCTGAACGGCGAAGTAGCGCTGATGCTCTCGCATTGCGGTCACGACGACGTCCCTGGGTAGCGCGAGAAAGTTCTTGTCGAACGAGCCCGCAACAGGGACGGGGAATTCCACCAGGTTGGCCACAATCCCGACGAGCTCGGGATCTTCCACCACCGCTCCACCCTTCTTTCTTGCCTCCTCCCTCACGATTTTGTCGACCGCTCGCCGCCGCTCTTCTGCGTCAGCGATCACCCAGGCCTTCTCGAGTTTTCCCAAGTACTCGGAGGCGTTCTTGAGTTTGATCGGTTCGGGAGCGAGGAATCTGTTCCCGAAGGTGAGTCTGTCGGAATTGACGCCCGCAACTTCGAGCGGGACCACCTCGTCTCCGAGAAGGGCAACTATCCACCTTACGGGACGTCCGAATCTCACGGATGGCTCGGCCCAAGTCATGGTCTTGGGGAAGGAAAGCGAAAGGACTAGCGAGGGCAAGAACTCCGAGAGGACCTCCTTCGTAGGCTTACCGTGCTCCTTCACTATCGCGCAGACGTAGTCCCCCCGGCCAGTCTTTTTGATCGCGAGACACTCCACGCCCACGCCCTGGCTTCGCGCGAATCCTTTCGCGGCCTGGGTCGGCGCACCCTTGTCGTCATACGCCACCCTCGACGCGGGTCCCACGACCTCTTTCTCCAGATCCTCCTGTCTCTCTGCGAGTCCCTTCACGTGTATCGTGAGACGCCTCGGCGTCGAATAGACGTCGATGGACGAACACTTTAGGCGTCGCGAATCCAGCTCCGACGCAGTCTTGTGACGCAGCTCCTGCACGGCCGGTTCGATGTAGCTTGCGGGAAGCTCTTCCACGCCGATTTCCAGCAAGAAATCCAAGGTCGATTGTTTCATGCTCCGCTCCCCTTTTCTTGCGCGGCTTCTGCGGCTCCCGGTGCGAGAAGCGGATAGCCCAGTTCTTCTCTTTGAGCCAGGTACGACAGAGCGGCTTTTCTGGCCAAACGGCGGACTCTCGCGATGTAGCCCACCCGTTCTGTGATGCTTATCGCCCCCCTGGCCTCCAGGACGTTGAACAGATGAGAGCACTTTATCACGTAGTCGTAACCAGGAAGGACGAGCCCCTTCTCGAGAAGCCTCGCCGCTTCCTTTTCAAAACGATTGAAGAGATCCTTGTGGAGTTCAGTGTCGCTTTCTTCAAAATTGAACTTGGAAAATTCGTATTCGCTTCTCTTGCAGAGCTCTCCCCACTTGACGTCTTTCGACCACAGGAGGTCCGAGAAACTCTCCACGCCCTGAATCGAGGTGGCGATGCGCTCTAGGCCGTACGTGATCTCGGCAGACACCGGATTCAGGTCGAGGCCGCCGGCCTGCTGGAAATACGTGAACTGCGTAATCTCGAGGCCGTCCAACCACACCTGCCAGCCCAGGCCCCAGGCTCCGAGCGTGGGCGACTCCCAGTCGTCTTCGATGAGTCTTACGTCGTGCAGCTTCGGGTTGATTCCGATGACCTCGAGGCTCTTGAAGTAGACGTCCAGGACGTCAGACGGAGCCGGTTTCAGAATCACCTGGTATTGATAGAATCTCTGCACCCTGAACGGGTTGTCACCGTAGCGGCCGTCCTTGGGCCTCCTCGACGGTTCCACGTACGCGACCTTCCAGCGCTCCGGCCCGAGCACTCTGAGAAACGTCTCCGGGTTGAAGGTCCCGGCGCCCACCTCGGAGCTGTAAGGTTGGGTGAGCACGCAACCGTAATCAGACCAGAATTTCTCGAGCCGAATAAGCATCTCCTGAAAAATCATCGCTCACTCCGTTCATGTCACAGTTCTCAATCACGTCCTCTGTTGCAACGTCCTCGTCTATTTCAAGCTCTTCAGAAGCCTCAACGATTTTAGCCCGGGAAGTCTGTCCACGTGAAACTGTAGAAAGACTTCGATGATCCGGTCTACTTCGCTTTCGAGTCTGGACGTAGTTTTCTCCCCGGCAGCGACCGAGAGAGGCTCCTTCTGCAGTTTTCTCAAGAGCCCTTTCGCCTCCGGCGTGATCTGGAAGGAATCCGGCTCTTTCGAGCCGCAGACCCTGCAGATCAGGCCGCCCTTGAGAGGAGCGAATCTCGAGAGCCCCTCTCGCCCCTCTTCTTCCTTCCCGCAACGAGAGCACCGAAAAAGCTCAGGCTTGTAGCCCAGCAGTTCGGCGGCTTTGAGCTCGAAGGCCCAGAACACGTTCTTGAGCCCCTCTCTGGGACACTTCTCCAACGTGTCGAGCGCGTCCAGCACGAGTTGAAACAGCGCCGGGTTGGGTTCTTCGCCCATCACCATGCTGTCCAGAAGCTCTATGCACGCACTCGCAAACGCGAAGCGCGCCACGTCCTTCTCGAGACCGGGGAAGTGGCGCAGAGCATCGCTCTGTGAGAGAAGCTGAAGATCTCTCCGATCCTTGCGATAGAAGACCACCGCAGAGTGGGTGAAGAGCTCGAGGCTCGAGCCGAACTTGCTCTTGGAGCTTCTTGCTCCCTTGGCCACCACCTTGACTTTTCCGTAGTCCTTGGTGTAGAGCCAGGCAATCTTGCTCGTCTCGCCCAACCTCAGGCTTCTCGTCACCACTGCGTCGGTCTTACTGATCGCCAACCGAGTTCCTTTCCAAACGCACGTCTTCCCTACGTCAACGGCGACGCCGACGCGTCAAGCAGACCCGGTCTTGCCGGACAACGCGTCGACCTCCGCCCTCACCTTCACGAGCTTGATCTTACGGACGTCCGCCTCCACCACCTCGTACAGCACTCCTCCCCTTCGGACGCTCGCCCCCACTTCGGGAATCCGTCCGAATTCCTGAAGAAGATAGCCCGCCAGGGTCTCGTAGTCGCCCCTGGGAAGCCTCATGCCGGTGGCAGATTCAAACTTGTCTATTTCAATCTGCGCGGGGGCAAGGAAAGTGCCGTCCGCCGCGCGATGAACCGCTCGCCTCGGCGAGACCGGCTCGTGTCCCATCTCGCCGACAAGCTCTTCGAGCACGTCCTCGACGGTGACCAGTCCAGCGATGCCTCCGTATTCGTCGAGGACTATCGCCATGTAGCCGTGGCTTTTTTGAAATTCCTTCAGCAGTTCGCCGCAGTTCTTTGATTCCGGAACCATCGGCACGGGCCTCACAATCTGTGAAACAGTTTTTGTGAGGTCGTTCTCCTTGAGAAGATCCATCACGCGCACGATGCCTATTATCGACTCAACGTCGCCCTCGTACACCGGTAACCTTGAGAACCTCTTGGTCGCGAAAACGTCCACGCATTCGGCGAGTGTACTGGAGCTTGCCACTGCGACCATCGCGCTCCTCGGCACCATTATGTCTTCGACCGTCGTCCTGGTGAACTCCTTCACGACCGAGGCGAGCGGCTCACTACGCAAAGCATCCGACGGGTCCCGCGAGAAGACTGCACAAAGCTCCCGTGCATAACCTTCTTCGAGACGAGAGGTTGCGGGACCGGCAGCATTTCTTGCTATTCTAGCCGCCGCCCTGCCGATGGGCAACACGAAAAAGCGAGTCGCGCCGCTCGCGAGCGCCCTCGCAGGTCCTTCTGCGCCGAGGGCTCGAGCGAGCCGAAGAGGTAACGCAATGGCGCAGGCCAGTACCAAGAGCAACCACACAAGGCCACCGAGTAGCGCCCACGCGAGCGGGTGACCGACCCCTTGGGCCGGCGGTGACGCCGAGAACAGAGACGAGGAAAAGAAGGATAACGACGCCAGCGATGAAGCGACCGCGACCGACAAGCTCAGAGCAACTCTCAGTTCGAGATGGACGCGTCGTCCGACAAGTCCGCTCCTGGTGCCGCGCGCAAGAAACACGTTAGAGAGCGCCGTAAGATAGACCGCGAGCGCCCCCGTTATCCAGAACCACACCCACATCAGTTTCTCTTCTCCACCTTAAGACTCCAGATCGCCTTGCCTGTTGTTTTGGCCACGGAATACGAGAAGACTTCGTCGGAAACTCGCTCTCCCTTGAACGGTTCGGCGCCCAATTGCTTCCTGACGTAATCGCCCAGTGTCTGACTCAAGTTCCCGGAAGGCACGACTCCAAAAATCTCCTTCAGATCTCCCAGTGCTACGTTGGCCTTCACGATGGCGGTTCTATCATCGATGACCTGGTACGCAGGCTCTTCAGGTTCGTAATTCTCATAAAAGTCGCCCACCACCTCTTCCAAGATGTCCTCGCCGGTCACGAGTCCCATTGTCGGGCCTGCTGTTTGTCCTGTCGTCCTCGCCACCCTCTGCCCCGTCACTTTTCCCGAAGGACCGGTCACTATGGCAAGGGTGGCCCGCGCCTTCTGCATTTGTTCGAGCGCGTGTTCTATGGTCGCGTCGCTCCCAACGAACACCGGCTTTCTGGCGATCGAACTCACGGCGTCAGCGCCGCCGCCCTGATGCAGCCGAATCACGACGTCCTTTGCGGTCACGTAGCCGGTGATCGAGTCTATGGTTCCAGAGAAGATAGGAATTCTGGTGTAGGAGGCTTCCCTCACCAAATCAGCGACTTCGGAAACGCTCGAAGAGTCTTCGGCACAAACCATGTCGGTCCTGGGAACCATGACCTCGGAGATCCTGCGTTCCCTGAGCCTGAGAAGGAGTCTCAAGACCTCTTTCCCGTGGCCGGACCCGCCATTCACCGCCTTGCCCCTGGCATCGCCGGTCCGCCCGGGCGCGCCGATCAGGATTCTTCGCAGCCGCTCTGCAATCGCAAGAACGGCTTCGGAAAGAAAGAGTGATTTCGTATGGGCTGCAGCACCCTGGCCGCGCCCCGCTTGCATCCCCTGCCCCGCTTTCGCCTCCCGCCCCGCTCTCCTCAGAAGAAACGGAGCAAGCACAAGAGTTGCAAGAAAAGCGGTGCCAGGAGATAGAATCCACACACCCACTTTCGTCAAACCGAGAGCATGCAGGGACAGACTGAGCAGATAGCAGGCGGCGGTCAGCGCAGAGATTTCTAGTAGATAGAGTCCCCCCGAAGCCAGGTTTCTCTTCTCGATTTTCTCGTCGTCGAATTGAAGACTTCCGTCACCTGAATCAAGCCACAGCAACGTTCTCGCGCGATGGGCGAGAAGAAAGAAAAAGAATGCAGCCAGGGTGAGCACGGAGAGGAGGGTCGCTACGACTTTCATCTCAAAGAGTCCGGTCTCCTTCACGCACCTCGCCCCTTCAGGCTTCTTGACGACGAGTTTCTACGTTTCGAAGCGATCAGGGAAGATATCGGCCGGTCAAGCGAAGCGATGTGAAGATTCTCGCGCTTGTGCATCCTGGCTCGGTCGTTGCTCGTGCCGTCGTCGAGGCCGCACAGATGGAGCAGCCCGTGGATCAAGAGTCTTGCCACTTCGTTACCCAGGCTCACGCGGTATCTCTTGCTCTGGAGTATCGCTCTATCCACGCAGACTATGACTTCCCCGAGCCTGATTCCGGGAACAGGCCTTCCCTTTCCCATTTCGGGTGTCAATTCGAACGCGAGGGTGTCCGTGGGTACGTCGCGGCCCGTGAACATCCGATTGAGTCTCTGCGTCGCCCTGTCGCCGAGAAAGACGATCGAAATTTCGTCGAAACGAATCCCCTCGGAACAAGCAGACTCGCGTTCCAACACAGAAGAAGCAATCATCCTCGCGCACCTAGAACGAATGCCAATCCTTCTCTGTCTGTTCGCTATTGATATCTCCATCTTCCTTTTTCTTCACGTCTTCAGGGTACGACGGACGCCCGTGGAAAATACTCGTGAGGATAGGGATGAAGCTCCCCCGAATCTTTGCAAGCTCGGCCAAGGTGAGGCCGCATTCGTCGAGTTCGCCCTCCGTGGCCCTGTTCTCGATGATCCGCTTTACGATGCCGTGTATTCTGCTGGATGTAGGAGTCGAGAGCGACCGGGAAGCTGCTTCCACGGAATCAGCCAGCATGATGATGGCGGCTTCCTTCGAAGAAGGCTTGGGCCCGGGGTAGCGATACTCGTCGATGGGTGCATCGCTGTCGATCTCGAGAGCCTTCTGGTAGAAAAACGCCATTAGCGTTGTTCCATGATGCTCCATTATTAACTGCCTTATGATTCTGGGTAGCTTCTCCCGCTCCGCGATCTCAACCCCCTCCCTCACGTGCGACTCCAGGATAAGGCAGCTCATCGAGGGTGTCAGTCTGTCGTGCCTGCTTCGCGCGTCTTTCTGATTCTCGATGTAGTACTCGGGCTTTGTAATCTTGCCTATGTCGTGATAATACGAGGCCACTCTTGCAAGCAGAGAGTTGGCGCCTATGGCCTCCGCGGCCCCTTCGGCAAGGCTTCCGACAACCATGCTGTGATGGTAGGTCCCCGGGGCCTCAATCATCATCTTCCGCAATATGGGCCTATTAAGATCGGATAGCTCGAGAAGCGTGATGTTTGTAGTGAGTCCGAACGTGCTCTCGAGCACCGGGAGAAGAGCAATCGCGATCAGGGTGGATGCAAACGAATTGAGGATGCCGAAGGCCGCACTCTTGACAACGACGGAGCCGGCCATGCCGGAGCTGAACCCTCCCACAAGAATCGACACCACGTAGGCCATGGACACGAACAGCATGGCCGTGTAGAACTGCCTTCTGTGCGTCACGCCGATCACGGCAAAGACACCCGTGACGGCGGCAATCAGGGAGACTATCAGAAACGTCAGGTCGAGTCCCGCGAGGGCTCCGACGAGCACACTTGTGATGATGCTCACAAGGAGTGCGAGCTCATCGCCGAGCAAAAGGGTTATCAGGAAGGGCACGATGGCGATGGGTACGAGGTACGGCGATTGCTTCAATACGTTCAGAACTATCGCGGCAAGCGCCACGACCAATATCGCCACGATGGCAATCAAGAGCAGCATGGGAGCGTCGGAGAGAATCTTGGGCCGCCTCACGCGCAGGTACCAGGCAAAAACAAGAACAAAAAGCGCTACCACGGCCATCCTGCTTGCGTAAGGCAGCAACCGGCCCAACCCTCGCACTCCCTGGTCAAGCCCGCGCCTGTAATACTCGAGAGAACGCAGCTTCCTAAGATGCTCCGCCGTGATCCTCTCGTGACTCTCGATTATCTTCTCGCCCTGCAGGACGACGCCTTCATACGGCGAAACGGAATTCCGGGCTTCGGTTCTCTCGGATTCTGTTCTGACGGCGTCGTACTCTGCGTTAGGATCTACGAGCTGGCTCACGAGTTCGACGAACGCTGACGAGGCGACGGAGTTCTTGGAAAACTCTCTTCTTGCGTCGGTTCGAGCCAGCTCAAGAACGCTGTTCTTGTCCCGAAGCGACGAGACGGGGATTTCAGTCTCGCCCTTGGCGCCTCTGATCATGACTCTGCCGTGCCCCCCAATTTCTACGCCCCTTTTCGACTTCACGACACCTGCTTCGAGAGTGCGCACGGCAAAGGCCTCCACTTTCGCCACGACATCCAGGCCGAGGGCTCTTCTCGCAAGCAAAGACTGTGTCTCGGGTGAAAGACGGACGTCTCCGAGCACGGAAATGTCGAGGGGCGCGTCTTGTCCGGCTTCGTGAGCCTGTACGGCCTGCCTCAAGGCCGCCAGTCTGGCCATGCATATGCTGGTTTGCTGAGCGTCGACGGCGAAGACCGGCAGGACCGTCTTCGCCGCTTCTTCCTTTTCGGCCTGATACTGTGCGTCCGGCTTCAATATGCTGAACTGAAAAGGAGCTATGATCTGCTTGTCAGAAACGGCGCCTTCTCTGTACTCGCTTTTTGGCGCGATGGAAGGCGGCGGGAAGAGCAACACGGCGACGATCACAAAGCCCAGGCCCACGGCGAGCTTCTGAGAGAGGAGGAGTCTTTTCTTCAGGCCTTCGTCTTGCGAAACGGAGAGAGGCAACCTTGGTTTTTGCTCTTTGGCGGAGCCTCTGCGAAACAGATTTCTCTTCGGAACTTTCACTTTCGCTTCCTCTCTTCAGCCTCGAACGCCATGATGATGTCTTTGACCAGCTTGTGCCTCACGACGTCGCGCTCAGTGAGATAGATGAACTTTATGCCCTCAACGCGCCCGAGGATGGATTGGACCTGGATGAGACCGGACTGACTGCTGTCGGCCAGGTCAACCTGCGTTATGTCGCCCGTGACGACGGCCCTGGAGTGGGCACCGAGACGCGTGAGAAACATCTTCATCTGGCCTAAGGTCGTGTTCTGGCCCTCGTCGAGTATCACAAAACTATTGCTGAGGGTCCTGCCCCTCATGTAGGCAAGAGGCGCGATCTCGATTACTCCTAGCTCTATGAATCTTTTCATCCGATCGAAGCTCAGCATCTCGTGAAGGGCGTCGTAGAGAGGCCGCATGTAGGGATTGACCTTGTCCTCAAAACCTCCCGGAAGAAATCCCAGGCTCTCCCCGGCCTCGACGGCCGGTCTCACAAGGAGTATTCTGTCCACTATCTTGACCTTCAAGGCATTCACCGCCGCCGCCACGGCCAGATATGTCTTCCCCGTTCCTGCCGGACCGATTGAGAAAACAACGTCGAATTCTTCTATTGCCTTCAAGTATTTTGCCTGGCCGACGGTTCTCGGAGAGACAGAAAGGTGCTCGAGGTGGTAAACGGTTCTCTGCGCATTGTCCAGAGTCTGAGAGGTCTGTTCCTCGACCGAGTCGATGGCGTAGCTTACGTCGTGTTCCTCGAGCACACGGCCCTCCTTCACCAGGGCTATCAGTCCCTCCAGGACTCTGACAAGCGGTCTGACCTCATTCTCGGGCCCGCTCACGGCAATGACGTCGTTGCGCACAACCACTCTTGCCTTGAATCTCGCCTCGATTATTCGGAGGTTGCAGTCCTCTCTGCCCAAGAGGCGAAGCGGCTCTATGTTTTCGATGGACAGCTTTTCGGTGATTTCCTGTTCCAATTCCTCACCTCAACGGCAGGCGAAAGAGTTACACGCTGCCCCGAGAAAAAGGGGAACTCTTGGCCTCTAGGAGGGCAAGAGTTCCCCTTTGTAAGTATTTGTAATACGTTATCCCGATTGGAGTTAGCCTTAAGGCTGGCCCTATCTCGGGATCTTCAAGACCTGTTTCGGATAGACGAGGTCCGGATCCTTAATCTGATCCTTGTTGGCCTCATAAATCTTTGGCCACTCGCGGCCGCTCCCGTAGACTTCCTCGTAGCCCGCTATCTTGAACAGGAACTCTCCCGTGTACACCACCCACTCCGAAGGAAGACCTCGCGGTACAACCAGCACCCAGTCAGGGTAGATCAAGCTAGGATCTTTTATCTGGTCCCTGTTGGCTCTGTACAGCACGGGCCACTTCAGGGAGTTGTTATAGATCGTCTCGTAGCCAGAGATCTTGTACAGGCAATCGCCTTTGACCACAGTGTAAGTCTCGGGCTCAGCCGACTTAGCTCCGGGCTTGGGCTCAAGTTTGTCTATCTCGCTCTGAAGCTCGGCAATCCGTGCGTCAAGGGTTGCCACTTCGCTCTCGAGATCTGCGGCTCTCTTGTTGCCATCTGCGACCTTCTGATCTGCGGCTTCTGCGTTCTTGGCCTGTTTGTCCAGCTCGCTCGCAAGCTGGTCACAGTAAGAGTTCCTCTGCTCTTTGGAGAGCTTCGTGAACTCCTCAGCGGTGTAGTAATCGCCCCTCGAAACGTCAGGAGTGCGAAGCACTTTGTTCGAGCAACCCGCTAGAAGGCACAAGGCCAGAAGGGCCACAGCTATGAGCACAAAGTATGCTTTTCTGCTCCTCATAGCTTTCTCCTCTATTCTTTTACAGTCAATCACATTACTATTACCTAACGATTCCACTGTTTACCTTTGCGTCCGAGCGCCAGGATCGTCTCCTGGTCGCCCAGGCCGTCAACACGACCACCCCTACTGCGCCGCCTTCTCAAGCTCGGCCTTCCTAGCCTGTAGCTCTTCGATAGTCGCCTGTTTGCTCTGAACCTGAGCCTCAAGGTCAGCCACCCTCTGGCTGCCCTGCTGCAGCTGCTGATCAACCGCACCGGCCTTGGCTCTCGCTTGTTCTACTTGATCTTCACTGACGGTGCAAGGAAGATTGGCGGCACAACCCGCCATAAAACCCACCACAAACAAGATGGCTCCAATAAACAATAACGACTTGACTAGCCTAGTAGACATTCAATGCACCTCCTTTCCTGCGTGAAAATAAAATTGTTTGACACAACTTATGCCATGGCAAGAAGTTAGCCATGCCACGCCACGCTTCCACACGTGGCGCCATGTTACATATCCAGCCAAGAGCTGTCAAGCAAATTCAGCAGAGACGCCGGAATCGGACTTGCTTCGCCCCCGGAGTCTCAACTCGCATATTCTATACCAGTTTGATGCCCAGATCGGCGATGTCTTTCCCCTCGACTTCGCAGGGAGACGCGTCCATGAGGGAGCTCGCGCTCGTGGTCTTAGGGAATGCGATGGTGTCTCTAATCGTATGTCTTCCAGCCATTAACATGACTATTCTGTCGACACCCAGGGCGATGCCTCCGTGCGGAGGCGCACCGAATTTCATGGCGTCGAGGAGGAAGCCGAACCTCTTTCCGGCCTCATCGGGAGTCAGTCCTACGATCTTCATGACCCTGAGCTGAAGCTCAGGAGAATGGATTCTTGTGCTGCCCGAACCAAGCTCCACGCCGTTGCACACCAGGTCATAGATGTGGCCTCTTACCTTGCCCGGGTCGGTCTCGAGGGAATCAATGCATTCATCGTACGGCATACTGAAAATGTGGTGCGTCGCCTCCCAATGCTTTCCTTCTTCGTTCCAGGTGAAAAGTGGGAAATCCAGCACCCATGCAAACCTGAAATTAGACATTGCAGAATCCGTCCTGTTTCCCAAGACGGTCCTCACCGCGCCCATGGCCTCGAAAGCGTGCCGCCCCGTTGCCGCCGCGACGAAGGCGGTGCCGGCGACCGGCGCTCCTTCGAGCAACTTCCCAGCGAACTCTTCGCTGATCGACTTGCTGAAGCCTCCTTCGAGTGCCCCGTTCGCCACTCTTGCCCAGAGGAGCGGCTTCACACCCGTCTGGCCGATGAGTGATTCGAGATCGGAGATCTCTTTTCTCGACAACTGAAATGGAACGACGAGACCCGCAACGCGGCCTCCCGCACTCACGGCGTCGGCAACAAGAGAAAGGCCGCACGAAGCTGCCACGCCGGTCAATTCGATCATGTCAAAGGGAATTCGCAAGTCCGGCTTGTCGGTGCCGAACCTTCGCATCGCCTCTTCGTAGGAAAATCTCGGAAAAGGAGTCTCGAGCTTGATTCCCAGGTTTTCTTCGAACGTGTCTGCGAACATCCGCTCCATTGTGCCGAAGATGTCTTCCTCGCTGCCAAAACTCATCTCCACGTCTATCTGGGTGTGCTCCGGTTGCCTGTCTGCTCTCAGGTCCTCGTCCCTCAGGCACTTTGCGAGCTGAAAGTACCTGTCAAAGCCCGAAACCATGAGAAGCTGCTTGTAGAGCTGCGGCGATTGAGGCAGTGCGAAGAACTTGCCCCTGTGCACCCTGCTGGGAACAAGAAAATCCCTCGCGCCTTCGGGCGTAGGCCGAACAAGTATGGGGGTCTCTATCTCGAGAAAGCCTTCCTTACTGAGGCACTTTCGCACGCTCTGGCACACGCCGTGCCTCAACGCGAATACTGCTTGAAGCGACTCTCTTCTAAGGTCCATGTAGCGATACTTGAGTCGCAATTCCTCGCTCGCCAACGCCTCATCCGACGGGAGAAACGGGGGAGGCGTCGCTTCGTTGAGAATCTTCAACTCCGCAGGGAGTATTTCGATCTCACCCGTCGGCATCTCCGGGTTCCGTGCGCTTTGAGGTCTTTCCTGCACTGCCCCCTTCACGGCAATGACGTATTCCAGCCCGATTCGCTTCGTCTTCTCCATCTGTTCGGGCGAAAGCAACTCGGGTCTAAACACGACTTGGGTCACGCCGTACCTGTCCCGCAGGCCGACAAAGATCACGCCACCAAGATCTCTCACGCTCTTCACCCATCCCATGAGAGTCTCTGTGCGACCCGCGTGCGTGGCTCTGAGTTCGCCGCACGTGACCGTTCTTTTCCAATCGCCAAGAAGCTCCATCATTGTTCGAGCCCTTTTCCCAAGTAGCCTTCAAGTTCCGCCTCGGCCACTTTCGTCTGTTCGCCACTCATCATGCTCTTGACCGTGAATACTCCGCTGCACAGTTCGTCCTCGCCTATTATTACACTGAAACGGGCGCCCAGAGAGTTTGCTGTTTTCATTTGTGACTGAAGACTTCTCTGAGCCAGGTCCAGCTCCACGCGGAGAGTTCCTCTCAACGTGGCGGCGACCGCGAAGCATTTTTCTCGCGTCTTTTCAGAGACCGAGACCACGTACACGTCCGTTCCGGCAGGCACGGGGACGTCGAGATTCTCTTTCTCGACGGCGAGCATAATCCTGTCCAGGCCCGCTGCAAAGCCCACGGCAGGCGTCGGAGATCCTCCGTAGAGCTCGATCAAACCGTCGTATCTGCCCCCGCCCCCAAGCGCGCTCTGCGCGCCGAGCATGTGGTGGTGGATTTCGAAGGCGGTCTTTGTGTAGTAGTCGAGGCCGCGCACGAGTCCGGGATCCACTTGAAAATCCAAGCCCACCGCCGCCAGCCTTTCCTTCAGCGCGTTGAAGTGATGCGAACACTCTTCGCACAAACATTCGAGTATGGATGGGACCTTCTCGACCGTTTTCTTGCAGTCGTCCACCTTGCAGTCAAGAATTCTGAGCGGATTTCTGTCGAAGCGCACTTTACAATCGTCACACAGGCCGTCAAGACTGTCTTTGAGTCGCTCCTGTATCAGCCGGGAGTAATAAGGTCTGCACTTGGTGCAGCCCACGGAGTTGACCTTCACGGTGAAGGCCTGGAGGCCGAGCTCTCTAAGTAGCATCACGTGCAAGAGGATGCTCTCGGCGTCCCCTTCTACACTCACGTCCCCCACCAGCTCGGCGCCTACCTGGTCGAATTGCCTAAGCCTGCCGGCCTGCGGCCTTCCGTAGCGAAACATGGGACCAAAATAGTAGAGCTTGAGCACCTTCGAACGCTGAAGCAACCCGTGCTCTATCACTGCTCTCGCCACCGAAGGCGTGCCTTCCGGTCTCAGGGTCAGGCTCCTGCCTCCCCTGTCCACGAATGTGTACATCTCCTTGAGAACGATGTCGGTGCTGTCACCGGTGCCCTTGTGAAAGAGCTCCGTGTGCTCAAAGATGGGTGTTCTTATCTCCGAGTACCCGAAGCGAGAGAGTACGCCTCGGAATTTCTCCTCCAGCCACAGCCACTTTGCGCTTTCGGGAGGAAGGATGTCCCTCGTGCCCCTTATCGACTGGAATTTTCTTCGTTCTTCTTCCTTCTCCACTTGCTCTCCACACCGAACAGGGCGAATTGACCGAACGTGGCGCCTGCAACGTCCGCAAGAAAGTCAAAAACGCTTCTCGACCTCCCCGGAACCGTGCTCTGATACCATTCATCACAAAATCCTACTGTCACTGCGGCGATTATGGCGAAGCCGAACCAAAATCTCCTCAAGAATCCGGGGCCCGAGTGGCGAAAGGTTCTGCCGACAAGAAAACCCAGAAGCCCGTATTCGGCAAAATGGGCGAATTTGTCCAGGTAGCGGATATGCGTGGGGCCCGGCAGGTCAGAGATTGAGGAGACGCCGAATATCAGGGCTATGTAGCCCAAGACCGGCAGCCAGAACCTCAAGAAGATGGAAAGAAATCTGACGTCGGAGCCTTCAAGTTCTCTCACGCGGTACTCTCCCACCTAGAAAGGATGGAAAAAGAAAGCCAGGGATCATAGAATCGGTGGGCTCTCGGCTTAACCACCAAGCCACAGTCTAACAGAATTGCGGGCGATTTCAATAAGTGGAACGGGATAGAGACCAAGTAAGAAGGTGAAGAACGACATCAGAATGAGCCCGACCCTCATACCGGGGCTAATCGCTACGGGCGCGTATTCCGGCTCCTGGTCCTTCGCGAAGTACATCACCTTGAGAATCTTGCAGTAGTAGAAAAGGCTCACCACGCTGGTGAGCACGCCAACGACGGCGAGCGTGTAGAACTTTTCTTCGATCGCGGCGGCAAAGATAAAGAACTTCCCCAAGAATCCCGCCAGAGGCGGAATCCCCGCGAGCGAAAGAAGAAAAACTGCCATCGCCGCAGCGAGCGCCGGCGATTTCCTGTTGAGTCCCACGAAGTTCGAAAGCTCTTCCCCTCCCGACGCACGCGATACGACCGTGACGACAGAGAATGCTCCGATGCTCATGAAGAGGTAGGCGAACAGGTAGATGACGATGCTCTCCGTACCGGCCTTGGTGCCGACGCAAACGCCGATCAGAAGATATCCTGCGTGGGCGATGCTGGAATAGGCGAGAAGCCTCTTCACGTTGGTTTGCACGACTCCCACGACGGTGCCCACGATCATCGTGAGGACGGAGAGAACCGAAAGAACGTACGTCCAGTCGATGTCGAGAGAAGCGAAGCCTCCTCTGAAATACGCGAGCACACGGATCAAGACCACGAACCCCGCGGTCTTCGACACCACGGAGAAGAACGCCGCCACCGGGGTCGGACTGCCCTCATACGTGTCGGGCACCCACATGTGGAACGGGACGATGGTCATCTTGAAGGTGAGGCCCGCGAGAAAAACGCCGAACCCGCCCATGATCAGAAGCCTCTGCGTGCTCTTCGTAAAAGCGAGACCGATGTCCTCTAGAAGCGTCGAGCCACAGACTCCGTACAGGAATGACATTCCGTAAAGGAGAATCGCCGAGGAGAAAGCGCCCAGAAGAAAATACTTGATGCCGCTTTCGTTTGACTTCGCGTCTCGGTAAGCGTAGCCGGCAAGTATGTAACAAGGGATGCTTGCCATCTCGAGCCCCACGAAGATCATGATCAGGTCGCCCGCCGAGGCAAGCACCATGAAGCCGAAAGTGGCGAAGAGCAAGAGAGAGTAATACTCCCCGAGGCTCAGTCTTCTCACCAGGCGACAGTCGAGAGTCGTCAGGACGACAAGAAACGCTGCGATTAGAAAGACGAATTTGACTGTCGTCGTGAAGGGATCCGAGACAAACGCGCCGTTCAGGGTCGTGGCTTTGAGAAACCATCCCCTTTCTGCCACAATCAGCGCGACCGCGATCCCGCAGAGCGTGAGCCACCAGAGGACCTTCTTCCTTTCTTCTGAAATGAGAAGGTCCGCGACGAGCACTACGAGAGCGGCGATTACGACGACGAGCTCCGGTGCAATGAGCCTGAAGTTCACGTTGACAAAGCTCAAACTAGCTTCCTCCCTCTTTGTTCAAATGCCTTATCCAGGCTCAGGTTCTACACTCCAAACTCAGGTCTCGCCAAACCAGGATCGGATTCCTCTGATCCTCCCAGCCGGGCTCAGATTCCTCTCATCAGATGTGAGAGAGCCTCCATGGAGGAGTTCATAAGAGCGATAATGGGCCACGGGTAGACGCCGATGGCCACAGTAAGAATCTGAAGCGGAACGAGCGAGACAAGCTCCCTCGCACTCAGGTCCGGGAAACCGGCGTGTTTTTCCTGAGCCTTGCCCAGGAACATGCGCTGGAGCATCCAGAGGAAATATCCCGCCGTTATTACGATGCCGACTGCCGAGATGATCACTATCGGCTTGAAAATCGCGAACGCTCCCACAAACACCATGAACTCCGCTATGAAACCAGCAAGGCCCGGCAGGCCCAGAGAGGCGAACACGGCTAGACTCATGATGCCCGTAAATATGGGGAGTTGAATCGCCAGGCCGCCGAAAGCATCTATGTCCCTGGTGTGGGCGCGGTCATATATGACGCCCACGAGAAGAAAGAGAGACCCCGTGATGATGCCGTGTGCGAACATCTGCATCACGGCACCGTTCATCCCCGTGGTGGTCATGGAAGCGATCCCGAGCAGCACGTAGCCCATGTGACTCACGCTCGAATACGCCACAAGTTTCTTCAAGTCTTTTTGCGCCATGGCGACGAGGGCGCCGTAGATGATGTTTATTACGGCAAGGATGGCGAGCGGAACCGCGAAACTCCGGGCCGCGTCCGGTAGAATCGGATAGCTTATCCTCAAGATTCCGTACGCTCCCATCTTCAGCAGAACGCCGGCAAGAATCACGCTTATCGCAGTGGGTGCTTCGACGTGTGCGTCGGGAAGCCAGGTGTGAAACGGAAACACCGGGACCTTGATCGCAAATCCGAGAAAGAGGGCGAGAAATACTATCATCTGGAATCTGGGGGCAAATGGGTGCGCCGCGGATAGCTGCACGATGTCGAAAGTGTGCGGCATGCTCGTGAAATACATCGCCAGTATTGCCAGAAGCATCGCGACGCTTCCCAGGAGCGTGTACAGGAAAAACTTGATGGCGGCGTATTCTCTGTTCGGCCCGCCCCAGATTCCTATCAAGAAATACATGGGGACGAGCATCGCTTCCCAGAAGACGTAAAAGAGAAAGAAGTCGAGGGAGACAAAGACTCCCGTCATTGCAGTCTGAAGCAAGAGGAACAGCGCGAAGTACTGCTTCACGCGATCCATTATTCCGTAGCTCGCGATCACGGCCACGAAAGAAAGCAGGGCGGTCAGGAAGACCATGGTAATGCTGAGACCGTCGACACCCAGGTAGTACGAGACGTTGATGGGGGGGATCCAGGGAGCCTTCTCGATGAATTGGAAGCCGGCCATGCTCCTGTCGAACTTCACAAGCAAGAGCACGGAGAAGATGAGCGAGATCCCGCTGAAAACGGTGGAGACGGTCTTTATGCCCTTCTCGCTGTTGTTACTCATCAAGAGGACGACGATCATTCCGAGCATCGGCACAAAGGTGACAAGTGTTAGAATCGGAAGCTCCATTCAGTTTTCCTCCGTCTCAGTGCAAGAATCTCACGATCTCAGCAGAAGTCCGCTGTCGAAGCAGGAACTTCCTCGTCAAGACAAGAACTTCACTATCAGAATCGTTGCGAGCCCCACTATTATCATCAGAGCATACTGCTGCAAGTAGCCGGTTTGTGCCCGCCTCGCGATGGAACCGGCGAATTGTGTCACAAAAGCAACTCCGTTGACGGCGCCGTCGACTACGTAAACGTCAAACCATCGCTTTATCCTGCTCCAGACCACGGTGACCGTGGCGACCCCGTTGACCGCACCGTCTATGACTCCGAGATCGAACGCGAACAAACCTCTTGTCAGCAGGACGAGCGGCCTCACTATCAACGCAAGATAGATTTCGTCCACGTAGTACTTGTTGTAGAGAAGCCTGTAAATCGGGGCGAATCTCTTGGAGAACGCGTCTCTCGAAATCCAGCCCTTGACGTACGTGCCGTAGGAGAGAAGTATTCCCGTACCCGCAACCAGGAGAGAAGTCCCCATCACCCCGTAGTCGGGACCGTGGTGACCGTGCACCTCGCCGCCCGACAGAAAGCTCCCTATTCCCTGCTTGAACCACGGCAAGCCCACCCAGCCTGCGCACACGGAAAGCACACCCAGAACCGCCAGAGGAATCGCCATCACAGAAGGAGACTCGTGCGCCTTGACCTTTTCCTGTCCAAGGAAGACCACAAAGTAAAGCCTGAACATGTAGAAAGCAGTGAGCAGTGCACCCGCGACTGCGACGAGATAAAGACCGGGATTGCCGGATCGATGCACGGCAACGAGTATTTCGTCCTTGCTCCAGAACCCGCTGAACGGCGGGACACCCGCGATGGCCAGGCATGCGATCAAGAAAGTGGTCGACGTAATCTTCATGTAATTCCTCAGACCGCCCATCTCTCGTATGTCCTGTTTCTGGGTGGCGTGGATGACGCTCCCGGCACACAGAAACAGAAGCGCCTTGAAGAAGGCGTGCGTCATCAGATGAAACATTCCTGCAACGTATCCACCGCATCCGAGTCCAAGCATCATGTAGCCAAGCTGGCTGAGCGTCGAGTAGGCAAGCACCCTCTTTATGTCGAACTGCGTGCACGCGATGGTGGCCGCGAAAATCGCTGTGATTCCTCCTATCGTGGCCACCGTCAAGGAGGCCTCGGCGCTGGACGAGAAAAGCGGGAAGCAGCGGGCGACCATGTAAACACCGGCGGCCACCATCGTGGCCGCATGGATCAGGGCGCTTATCGGGGTCGGACCTTCCATGGCATCGGGTAGCCACACGTGGAGCGGAAATTGCGCACTCTTCCCCACCGCGCCCGCGAACAGACAGACGGTGGCAATGGTCAGAAATCTTGGAGCGAACTGGCCGCCCTGGGCCATCGAGAAAATCTCTGAGAACTGGAACGTGCCGGCCGCGGTGGCGAGCAAGAGAATGCCGACGAGAAAGCCGAAGTCCCCGACCCTGTTTGTTATGAAGGCCTTCTTGCCGGCGTCAGAGGCACTCTTCTTCTCGAACCAGAACCCGATCAAGAGATAAGAACAAATGCCGACGAGTTCCCAGAACATGTAGAGCAGGAAGAAACTGTTGGAGAGGACGAGGCCGTACATGGAGAAGATGAAAAGCGAGATGTATGCGAAATACCTGGAAAATCTCGGGTCTCCATGCATGTAGCCGACGGAGTATATCTCCACCAGCAGACCCACCACCGACACCACGACGAGCATGAGGGCACCGAGCGGGTCCACGGCGGCCCCTATGGAGAACACGTATTTCCCGGCCTGGAACCACGGGTAGCTGACGTCCACCCTGCCGCCTGAAAGCACGTAGAACAGGAAGGCAAACGAGAGGCAGGTTGAGGCAGCGGCGGCGCCTATGGCGGGGAAGGACCCTTTGCCGGGCAGCCTCTTACCAAAGAAAATCGTGACCGCAAAAGCAAGCAGCGGAAGAAGAGGTATCAGGAATGCTGCAACAATCAACTGAGTTCCTCCAGATATGTCTCAAGTGTTGAAATGCGTCTTGTCATAAAGGAGCTCCCCCAGAATCAACCTCGCCGAAGGATCGGTCGGATCGAGCTCCAGCGCCTTCTTCATCTCCGCGATGGCCTCGTCGATCGCGCCCTTCTCCACGTAGAGCAACAACCCAATCTGATAGTGCGCCTCGGCGAATGCCGCGTTCAAGCCGAGAGCGCGCTTGAACATTCCGATTGCAGCGTCCACGTCGTGCAGATCGCTGAGCATGACGCCGAGCTGAAAGGTGGAGTCCGTGTCGGTCTTGTCAAGCTCGATGACCTTCCCGTAGTGCCGGGCGGCCCTCTCTTTGTTCCCAAGCTTACGGTATGCTTCGGCGAGCTTCCTGTGAGCCGCGGTGAAGTCACCGAGTAGTCCGATTGCCTTCTCCAGCATGGAGACCGCGGAGGAAAAATCGCCTTCCTCGAGCGCCAGCACGCCGGACATGTAACGAGCCGCCGCCGAGTCCGGCTTCTTGTCGAGCAGTCTCTCCACGATGGGCTTTGCCCTCGAGAATTTTCTTTCTTCGATGAGCAGGGAACCGGCCCACTGTAGAGAGAGCGCAAACTCGGGGTTGAGCTCGTAGCATTGTGACAGGTGGTCACAGGCCTTGAGTCGTTCTTCCTGAAGCGCTTCGAGAAACCCCATCAGAAAACTCGCTCCCTGAAGTCTAGGATTAAGCTCCATGGCTTTCTTCGCGGCCTCCCTTGCAGGGCCGATCTCTCCAAGCGCAAGGTTGCAGGCCGCAATGTAGAGGTGCGAGAGTTCGTGGACGGGATCCAGGGCCGCACCGGTCTTGAACTCCTCGAGAGCGCTCAGAAAGCTCCCTTCATTGAACAACGCGATGCCCCTTGTCATGAGGTCCCGCACGCTACCCTTCGCACGCGTACGCCTCTGCCTTTCACCGAGTCTCGTCCCGCACTCAAAGCAATACCTGTGATTGTCAGGATTGGTGGTCTGACACTTCGGACAAATCATTGCGTCTCCCCGCCAATTCCTACCACTTCAGGATGTTGAATCTGTCGGCAAAAACCGCTCGCACACTCCTGTAAAGCGCCAGAATCAGCGCCAATCCAACGGCCGCTTCGCCTGCGGCAACGGTCATTACGAACACCGCAAAAACCTGTCCGTTGAGGGTCGACGTTTCCACAAAACGGGAGAACGCTACGAGGTTCAGGTTTACGGCGCCGAGCATTATTTCTATGGAAATGAGAATACCGATGGCGTTGCGTCTCGTGAGCACGCCGAACATGCCGACGACGAAAAGAATCGCTCCAAGAATGAGATAGTGCGATATCGGTGTCACTTCTTTGTGATTTCCTTTCCCAAGAAAACGGCGCCCACCAGGGCCGCGAGAAGAAGCACTGACGCTACCTCAAAGGCCTCCAAGTAGGTTGACAGAAGTTGCCTTCCGATGATCATTACGCTCCCTTTCTGAACAGGCGGCACCTCTACGGACCAACCGGCGCCGCCGATTATGTAGACAAAGGCGCCGAGTAGTGCCGCACAGAGTATGAGGCCGGGAATCAAAAGGTGGTTGGTTTGCCTTATTGCATCGGAAGTGATCCTCTCCGTCAGAACGATTGCGAATATCATCAGTATTACGATTGCCCCGACGTAAATCAGTATCTGCACAACGGCCAGGAAATCCGCCTCGAGAAGAACGAAGACGCCGGAGAGCGCGAAGAACATCACGGCCAGCGAAAGCGCGCAGTGAAAGATGTTCTTCAGCGTGACTGCCATGATCGCGAAGACAACCGCAGCAAGGCCAAGCAGCTTGAAGGCCAACGGAGCGCTGAAGAGTTCAGCCCAGCTCAAATTCAGACCTCCGGTCTCTCAACAAGATCCTCTTTGTGATAGATCAAGCCGTCCCTCGTCTCGGTAGCAAGCTCATACTTGGAGGAAAGTCCGATGGCGTCATGAGGACAGGCTTCGGCACAGAGATTGCAGAACATGCACCTGGAAATATCGACGTCAAAGACGTCCACCTTTCGCTTCTTTTCTTCGCCGGGGGAGGTCTCTATGTTTATCAGGTGATCGGGGCACGCTCTCGCACACAGCATGCAACCGATGCACTTCATCTCGTGGGTGCCGGGGTCAACCTTGAGAACGTGAAGCCCCCTGTAACCGGCCGGCAGCTCCCGCCTTTCGTAGGGATATCTTATGGTAATCGGGCGCGAGAACAGGTATCGCAGCGTCACCTTCAATCCGTCTACGAGGGTGCGTAGTCCATAAAGAACAAGAGCCACGGGACCCGGACCACTCTTTGTTCTACCTGTTTTCGCAGCGTCTGCCATAACCTCTTCTTCGTCCTAATTCAGAACCGCCATCACAAGTCCGGTCACCAGAAGATTCAAGAACGCAAGGGGCAAGAGCACCTTCCAACAGAAGGACATCATTTGATCCACTCTCAGCCTGGGGAACGTGCCTCGCAGCCAAACCATAAAGAACATGAAGAAAAACGCTTTTCCCACGAACCAGAAGAACCCCGGAAGTATTGGCCCGTGCCAGCCGCCAAGAAACAGTACGGTCGCCATGGCGGAAATGACGAACATGTTTGCGTACTCCGACAGGAAGAAAAACGCGAACCTCAGACCACTGTATTCCGTGTGGAAACCGGCGACCAGCTCGGACTCCGCCTCCGGTATGTCGAACGGAAGCCGATTGACCTCACCGATGCCGGCTATGACGTAGATTGCGAAACCCAGAGGCTGGAGAAACACGTACCAGACGTGCTTCTGAGCCTCGACTATCCCATGAAGGCTCAGGGTCTGAGCCAGCATAAGGACGCCGAGCACGGAAAGAAGAAGCGGCACTTCGTAACTCACGATTTGGGCGGCCGCCCTCATCGCGCCGAGAAGCGAGTACTTGTTGTTCGAGCCCCAGCCCGCCATGAAAATGCCGATGGTCGCCACCGACCCTATCGCGAACACGAACAGAATGCCCATGTTGATGTCTCTGGCAACGAGCTTGTCCGAGAAAGGAATCACCACGTACACAACGACGGTGCTCACGAAAACGACAAGCGGGGCCAGGATGTAAACGGGTCTGTCCACGCCGCGAGGGATGATGTCCTCTTTTAGGAAAAGCTTGATCGTATCGGCAATCGACTGTGCCCAGCCGTGCCGGCCGGTATGGAGCGGCCCCCTCCTCACCTGAATGTGCCCGATGACCTTTCTCTCAAACCAGACCATGAAGAGAACCATCAAGACCATGAAGACCATGACGCCCAGAAAGGCCACGGCCATCACGCCGAGCTCATAGATTGGCCGAGGGAGAAGCTGCGGCAGGAAAATCCAGACGAATTTCAGGAGTTCAACGTTCATTTTCTACCAGTGTTTCCGTTCCTATTATGTTTCCGTTTCCCGGGGTTCGCCGGTGTGCGACTGCACAACCACGCGAGCAGGCTGCGGACAAGCACGTCCGCACGTTCACAATCCTATCGGTCAACCTCTCCAAGCACGATGTCAATGCTGCCCAGAATGGCAACAATATCGGCGATCAGAGCGCCCTCAGTCATCGCGGAAATGGCCGCAAGGTTGATGAACGAAGGAGCTCTTATTTTCACGCGATAAGGATTCGTGGTGCCGTCGCTTATCACATAGAAGCCGAGCTCTCCCTTGGGGCCTTCTATTCTCGAATAGGCCTCGCCCTTCGCCGGCTTGAGCACTCTCGGCAGCTTGGCCCTGGAATCGCCTTCGGGAAGCCCGTCCAGCGCCTGCCTTATGATCCGTGCGGCCTGGCGCATTTCCGTGATTCTGACGGTGTATCTGTCCCAGACGTCTCCCACCGTACCGGTGGGAATGACGAAGTCCATCTCGGGATAAACGAGGTACGGCGCGTCCTTTCGCAGGTCCCACTTGATGGCGGAGCCTCTCAACATGGGCCCGCTCGCCGCGTAGGAGATCGCGTCTTCGCGACTGAGGACGCCTACGCCCTTCGTTCTGTTCACGAATATGATGTTGTTCGTGAGAAGCTCCTCGTATTCGTCCACCCTCTTGTCGAACGTGCCGAGGAGTGCCCTGCATTTCCCCACGAACTCAGGAGTGGCGTCCCTCGCCACTCCCCCGAAGCGCACGTAATTGAAGGTCATCCTTGCCCCGCAAAGCACCTCGAAAGCGTCGAGTATGTCTTCCCTCTCTCTGAAGCAATAGAGCAAGGGAGTGGCCGCCCCCAGGTCGTTTGCAAAAGAACCGAGCCACACGAGGTGGCTTGCCAGCCTGCTCAGCTCCGCTACGATCACCCTTATGTAGCTCGCTCTTCGGGGGATCTCGACTTCGAGCAGAGATTCCACGGCCAGAACGAAGGCAAGGTTGTTCGACATTCCCGCGAGGTAGTCAAGCCTGTCCGTCAATGGAATGAACTGAACGTAGGTCCTCTTCTCGGCAAGCTTCTCTATGCCTCTGTGGAGAAAACCCACGTCCGGGAGAACTTCGACTACTCTCTCTCCCTCGATGGTAAGGCCGAGCCTCAGCACTCCGTGAGTGCTTGGGTGCTGTGGACCCATGTTGATGAAAAGACGCTCTGTCTCAAGCTCCGCCATCTAGTCTCCCGGAAATTTGTCTTCTTCTGCAAGCACGTAGTCTTTCCTGAAGGGGTGCCCTTTCCACTGGTCGGGAAGGAGTATTCTTCGCAGGTCAGGATGCCCGCTGAACTGGATTCCCAGAAGATCGAACGCTTCCCTTTCGTGCCAGTTGGCGCTCTTCCAGACGGCCGCTACGGAGGGAGCCGCGTCCTTCTCGCCGACCCCGACCTTGAGCACCAGGACGTGCTTGTGTTCGAGTGAAACAAGATGATAGACGAGGTCGAATCTAGGAGCACGTTCCGGATAGTCGACTCCGGATATGCAGGTGAGATAGTCGAAACCCAGGCCGGGCTCTTTCCTGAGAAATCTGGCCACGTTTTCGAATGCCTCGAGCTTGACCCGAACCGAAGGCCAGTTCGTCCGCTCTTCGACAACGGAAATCGAATCTGGAAATTTCTTCAACAGCAGGTCGACAACGGGGCTGGGCCGAACGGAGTCTTCCTTCTGCCCTGCGTTTTCGCTTTCGGAATCTCCCACCTGTTCCCTCCGACTATTTCCGCTCTTCTCTCCGGGTCGGCAGATCGCCTGGGTCCCGGCACACAATTCGCTACTCAACTCGTGGCACTAATCAGCTCGTCTTCCTGGCCAGAGTCTCCCTGTCAATCTTCTCCCTCAACTTCAGTAACCCGTGCAGCAGAGCTTCGGGCCGGGGAGGACAGCCGGGAATATAAACGTCGACAGGTAAGAGCAGGTCCACGCGCTTGACGACCGAGTAAGAGTCGTAGAACGGCCCGCCGGCGATCGCGCAACCGCCCATCGCAACCACGTATTTCTTCTCAGGCATCTGCTCATAGAGAAGTCTGAGTCGTGGCGCCATTTTCTTGGTGACGGTTCCAGATATTATCATGAGGTCCGCTTGTCTCGGCGAGGCTCGAAAAACCTCCATTCCGAAACGTGCAAGATCGTACCTGGAAGCTGCCGTGGCCATCATTTCGATGGCGCAGCAAGCCAGGCCGAATCCGAAGGGCCAGAGCGAGCATTTTCTTCCCCAGTTTATGGCCTTATCGAGAGTCGTGATGATTATGTTAGGCCCGAAGCGATTCTCTATAATGCCCACTTCAAGGCTCCCTTTCTCCACGCGTAGGCAAGCCCAATCAAGAGCACGCCCACAAAAACCGCCATGTCCACGAAGGCCACGGGGCCGATGCTCTTGAACACGAGCGCCCAGGGCACGAGAAAAATCGTCTCAATGTCAAAAATTACAAAGCAGAGGGCAAACACGTAGAAGCGAATATTGAACTGCGACCAGGATTGGCCGACGGGAATCTCGCCACACTCGTACGTGGTGAGTTTCCTTCCGGAGGGATCTTTCGGCTGGATGAGGGAACCTACGAAAATAGCAAGAAGCAGAAAAGCAAATCCGGCTGCCGCAAAACCGGCGACGTATGCGTAATCAAGAAGCATAGTTTGTAAATTATCCAAACCGGCCCTTGAACCCGAAGTCGCCCCGAAGCGACCTGAAGCGACAACGGCCCCTCAGCCGGTTTTCAAAGGTACTTGGCCTCGGCCTGCTTGAGAACCTCGAGGAACTCTTGCGCACCGGCGCACTTTTTCAAGTGCTCTCGGACACTCTCTTCTTTCAGCAGGCGCGAAATGTTGGCAAGCGCCCGGACGTGAGGCCCCCTGAGCGCCTCCGGAGACACGAGAAGTATGAACAGCCTCACGGCCTCCCCATCCACGGACTGGAACTCTATGCCCTTGGGCGAGAGACCGCACGAAGCCACCAATGAATCTATCGATTTCGCCTTGCCGTGTGGGATGGCCACCCCGAAGCCGATGCCGGTCGACATCATGGCCTCCCGCTCCGTAACCTGCTTGAGAATCTCTCCTCCGCTCTTCAGTCCGTGGGCCTTCTCGAGAAGGCTCACCAATTCCTCTATCACCTCGTCCTTGGTGGTGGACTTGAGCGAAGTAGAGATGGCTTTCTCGTTGAGGAGTTCCGATAATTTCATTTGCTACAACAAGTTCCGCGCTACGAAAGAGACGTTCACAAAGAGACCTGTCAAAAAAAAGGACCTTTATGGTCGAGGCTCAAGAAATATACTATTCCTGCAAGCTATGTCAATCGGAAAATGGGGCGCCGGGGATAGAGACCTTGTCGAACGCGCGTTCAGTCGTGACGCGTTGCCTGCTGACCGAATCTTCCACTTCGAGGACAAGATTGTAGCTGCCGTCTCTCAGTGCGGAGATGTCTATTGACAGCCGCTCCGCGCTCGAAGATCGCTCCACCTCTCTGTCGAAGCTACTCACAATGTAGTGCTCTCCGGATCCGAATAGGGAAACAAGAAACCCCCACAGTGAGGCGTTCCTTCTGCTGGATGGTAGTATGGAGTATTTCGTGGTGAAGCGGTATCGCCCATCCCGCCCCTGGGCAAGATTATACACTTCGTAGTAGAGCCTGAGCGGCGCCGGCGAGACGTAAGTTCCGGAGGGATTGGGGAGCACGTCCTTGTCCTTGCCGATACCGGTCTCGACGCGCCTCTCTGGAAGCAGGTAGGCCAGCTCTATGTCGCTGACGCCGAGATCGTGTGACGAGAAAGACGGCACGACGACCTTCTCTTTTGTGAGCCCGAGCGTTCCGGACACGGAGTCCTTCACTGCGACGGCCACGGTGTATTCGCCCGGTGCAAGCTTGAAGTCAAGCTCGCGGATGAGCACCGCCGCCGCACCGCGCTCCGCGTACGTGCGCGCACCCTCCAGAGTCGTGCCGACGCGGGCAAGTTCCTTCCACAGGCTATCGAAGACTACCGCGTCAAACGACACCAGTCTCCAGTTTCCTTTTGTGACATTCTCGAGCGGAATTCCGACGTAAAGCTCTTCCCGGACACACGAGTCTCCGAGGAAGCCGGCGCTGGCAAAGAGATTCTGAAAGACGTGCGCGTGGTAGTTGTGGTCGTAGTAGCTGGGGCTATAATAGGCCCTCGCGTCAATGGCGGAAGGAACAGGCACGGCGGGAAACTCAAAATACTGGAACTCGCCGCTCAGAGCGTAATCCACGAAGGCCACCGCAAACGGACCGTTGTCATCAAAGTAATACCATATCAATGTCGGCAGAGACGCGCCCGCTCCCGTTCCACTCGACGTGAAGGTGTATTCTCTGCTCTTCGGAAAGCCGTACCTTATGAGCGCCTCGCCGGGCCCGGTCTGCCAGCCCGGAGTACCTGTTTTCTCTATCGTGAACAGGGCCTTGCTGAGTCCCACGCGTCGCCAGTGCTCGAGAACTCGTTCGTTCAGTTCGGTGGTCGGGGTCGGGTCCAACCCCTTCCAGAAAGTGCGAACGAACTGCTCTTTCTGCGTTCGAGTGAAGTGCTTAAGCTTGATTCTCTGCTTGGGAGTTATGAGCAGACTGATATCATCGAAAGTCTCTTTGGTCGGACTATCACAAACCGAAAAGAACTTCTTCCAATCTTCGATCGATCTCTCGTATTCACCCTTTTCGTGGTGTGCGATGGCGCTGAGCATGATTGCGTCCGGATCAGTCGGAAAACCCCTGAGCAGCCGCTCCAGAACAAACTGCATACTGTCGGGTCTTTCTCTCTCCAGATATGCAAGAACGAGATGAGAGAGCGCCTCTTTGTTGGTGGTGTCCGTCTGCGCTGAACTCGTGAACTCGGCGATCATGCGAGAGAGATCTCTTTGGTTGCGGTACCTCTTCCAGTCCCTTTGTACGATGAGGCCCAGCATGTAATGAGATTGACCATCTTCGTCGTCTGACTTGATCAGGGTTTCGTATTGAGATTTGGAGTGACTGAAGAACCCCTGCTCGAAATAGAGGGAAGCGAGTTCATGCCTGATGTCTCGTCGCTCCGGATAGTTCGAGACAAGTTTCACCAGTATCTGCGAAGCCTGCCTGCGGCCTTCGATGGTCTCCGTTGCCCGTGCGGCCCTCGCGTACAGGAGCGATCCTTCGATCCACACCGGAAAATGAATCAGCACGGGCTTTAGTTCCGTGAGCGCCGACTCGTACTTCTTCTCTTGATAGAACCTCGACGCTCTTTGGTAGCGTGCCATGTAGTCGTGGCCCGGCGCGGTTGATGCACAACCGGAGATCGATAGGCAAACCGGAGCCAGCAGGGAAAGGGAAACGAGCAGACGAAGGAGGCGCCCCGGGGTAAGATTCGCAAGACGCGGAATCCGGCGCGTGCCGAGGCGGGCGTCGCTGCCGGGAGCTGATTCGTTTCTCATCTCTTCTTACCAAACTCCACAAGACAGGCGAACCACGCATCCACGGGCTTGTCGTCAAGAAGTGCGGGCATAAACCTGAACTTCATCACTGCCTCGGTTGCGGCGGCGCGGCAGGCCTGATCTTCCAGTCCCGAGACTATTTCGGCTCTGTCCACGGTACCGTCGGCACAAACGTGAACTCTCACAGTGACCGTGCCCCTTATCCCCCTTCTCTGCGCGGCAGGCGGGTAACTGGGCCACGTCATTACTATGGGCGTGGGAGGACTGTACTTACCCGGCGTGGCTGTACCACCCTTGCCGCTGCCTCCTCCCCGACCCGTCCCACCACCACCGCCAAAACCCATTCCGCCGCTTCCCCCTGCGCCACGGCCCAAATCGGGTGTCAGCGCCGGCGTGGGCACGATGTTTTGGGTGATCTCCAGATCGGCATCGGGTTCCCCCTCGGGAGGAAGGTCAGGTTTTCCCTTGCCTTCGGACTTGTACTCACCACCGCCAAATGATCCGGGAGTGGCTTCATCTCCGCTCAACATCGGGGGCGGTCCCAGGTTCGACGGATCGAGATACACCACGCGAGTGGGCAACGGTTCCGCCAGGTTCGCGAGATAATCAGCGACGTAGTAAGCGCTGATCGCGACAACATGAACCACTATGGATATGGCCAATCCTATCATCGTGAATCTCGGGATGAGACGCCGCACGGCGAGAGCGCCCAGATGGCCATCGTCGGGCATCGCTTTCGTCAAGAGGGCGGGGGACAGACCGGCGACGCACACCACGCCCGGCCTCAAACGTGCAGCGGACTTCAAGTGGAAAACCCCCGTGTAGCGTCACAAAAACGCCCTGCCCCCGAGTGCGGGAACAGGGCCTGTGCGCACGTCTTCAACTACACCCTCGTTTTGCCACGTGTGCGCCTATCCAGGTTGTATCTTCGGATCTTGTTCTTGAGCCCCTTCCTGCTCAAGCCGAGGTAGAGAGCGGTCTTGCTTTTGTTCCAGGAGAATCTATCGAGGGCGCTGACTATCGTTCTCTTCTCAAAGCCCTCCACCGCGTCCTTCAATTCGGCGTCGCCGCTCGCGGAAGGAGCCTCACTACCGACCATAAGATCGGACGGCAAGAGCTCCGGGGTAATCGACTCCCCTTCGTCAGCGAGAATCACTGCACGCTTTATCACTTTCTCAAGCTCTCGTACGTTGCCCGGCCAGTCATAGTCCATGAGCCGTATCATTGCGGCCTTGGATATGCCCTTTATTTCCCTTTTCATCTCCCGGCTGAAGACGTCGAGGAAATGATCGCACAGAAGCGTAATGTCTTCCCTTCTCTCCCGAAGCGGCGGAATCGATATGCAAATATCATTGAGGCGATAGTAGAGGTCTTCAAGAAATTTCCCTTCCCTCACGTCTCGCCTCAGGTCAATGCTCGTCGTGGCGCAGATTATCTTTACGTCAAGGGGCATGTAGCTTGTCGAACCAACCGGTCGTATTTCTCCGGAATCGAGCAAATGCAGCAGCCGACGTTGGAGCGAGAGCCCCGCTCTCCTGACTTCGTCGAGGAAAATGGTCCCGCCGTTCGCTTCCTGGAGAAGTCCCTTTCTGTCCTTGTCGGCTCCGGTAAAAGCGCCTCTCAAGTAGCCGAAAAGCTCGCTTTCCAGGAGGCTATCAGGTAGCGCGGCGCAGTCAACCGTTACAAATGGCTGATCGCGGCGCCCGCTACTGCGGTGGATTGCTCTGGCGACAAGCTTCTTTCCGGTTCCAGTCTCCCCTTGCAGGAGAACCGTCGAGAGGTTGTCTGTAACTTTTCCGATGAGCCTCACTATCTCGAGCATTTCGCTGTTTTGCGTGATGATGTCCGGGAACACGATGCGTTCTTCGAGCTTCTTTCTGAGCTTCAGATTCTCGTCGGCCTTGTCCTTCAACTTCATCTCAACCACAAGTCCACCCAGCTTTATGGAAAGGCCCACGCACGTGTTGAGGTCGGTCTGCAGAAATGCGCCGCTCGAGTTGCCCTTGACTCTGTCGACGTAGAGCACCGCCCTGTTGCCTTCCATCCACCTGAAAGGAACGGCAACGAGGCAGGATACCTGTCTGCCGATGTCCACTTCGGAGTCGATTCCGATCGAGGAAGGCAAGTGAAGCGATATGAATGGTTCGTGGCGGTCGAGTATTCCCTCACCGGAGGAAAGTATCGAAATTATCTTGGAGGCAACGGCAAGGGGAATCCTTCGCGCACAGACAAGCTCGTACGAAGCCTTCTCTCCGCTCGGCGCGGCTATCAACGCACCGTCCGCTCCGACGGCCTGCGAGATGACTCCAAGCATTTCGCAAACCTTCTGGTCGAAATCAAGCGACAGCTCGGCTGTTTCCTCGAGTTTTTCACTCAACTGGAATTGGCTGAGCTGAGACATCGAGGTCTTTACAAGCCGCTCCTCGATCTCCTTCTGAAGAGTCTTGGCGGCGGCGAGCGCTTCTTCTTCGTTGTCGCGGGAGAAGATGTCACGGGCGCGAGAGAGATAACCCTGTGCGGTATCAATCATGCCGCGTGTCAGATCAACCCTGGCGAACTCCAGATAGCACATGCCTACCCAGTAATCTACTCCAACCGAAAGGAAAAGATCTCTTGCCGTCTCAAGAAGCGAAACTGCCCTGGTAACGTCCGAGCCCCCTCCCGAAGAGAGCAGGAAGCGGGCGTTCCCAAGAAGCAGCCGCCCGAGGTTGAACCTCTCTCCGATGTCTCTGAGCTGCTCAATACCGGCGCCAAGAGCGGAGGCGGCTTCCTCGTTAGCCTGAAGGGTCAGATTGGCAAGCGCAGCCACTCTCCACGAAAGGGCCTCCTCGAACCTGTCACCGACGTTTCGCGCTATTTGTCTTGCATTCTTTATGAGCGAGAGCGCCTTCTCGGCTTCTCCTTTCGCCAAGAAAAGTTCGGCCCTCAGGCGCAGTAGTTCACAGCCGAGGTCCTCGCCGGCCTCGCACCGATTCGACATGCTCCACGCGTTCTCATAGTGCTGCTCGGCAGAGACAAGGTCGCCCTGATCAAAAGCGAGCTCGCCGGCGGACTTCTCAAACAGCACTCCCTCTCTGGCGAAAGTGTGCTCTGCAAGAATCTGGCGAGCCTGCTCGAAATCATTGCGTGCAAGAGCCCACTTGCGCGTCAATCTATGAACGTTTCCAAGACCTATGAGTGCACGAAGCACTCTCAATGGATCGTTTACTTCGCGGCCGATGTGCAGACACTGCTCGAAGTCCTCGGTGGCGAGCTTCCAGTTGCCCATCTTCGCGTGAATGACGCCGAGGTTCTGAAGCTGCTGAGCCCTGCCATGATATTCACCCTCAACGGCCTGCAGGTTGAGAGCTACTTGCAGGTACTCGAGCGCGCGAGGCCAATCGCAGGAGTTCTTGAAAACCAGCCCGAGGTTGTTGTAGGCAAGAGCCAGGTTCCTGATGTCACCGGCTTTCTTGAAGTAATCGAGGGACTTTATGAAGCAACGTTTGCCGTTCTCGGTTTTCCCCATCCTCAGCCAAACATTGCCAAGGAGGTTCTCAACGAATCCCTTTTCCTTGTTCTCGGACGAATCTGCAAGCAGCTCTCTTGCGCTCTCGGCGCACGCAAGACCGGTGTCGAGACGGCCCCGCACGACAGCAAGCTTGCCTTTTTCCACAAGGATGCGGGCCCGTTCAACCGAGCCGCAAGATTCCTTGGCAATCTCTTCGGCCTGCGCAAGATAGTGCTCGGCCTCATCGTTTCGGCCTAGCTTACCAAGACAGTAGCACACCTTTCTGAGAACAGAGGCCCTCTCGTCGAGCAGAGCTTCCGAAGGCAGAAGCTCCAAAGCCCGCAAGAAGTACTCTACCGCAGACTCATAGCTCGCCGCGCCGACGCAGACGTCTCCGAGGCGCGCCAGTTCCTGCGCTCCGTACTTGGTCCTATCGACACGATTTTCCGAGGGCTTCCTCTGATCTCCCTGTACGCCGCCGAGATCGCCTCTCATCATTCGTACTCCCCGCGAACGTTGCTAGAAGCTCAATGCAGCTATCTTGCCAAAATCCAGACAAGCAGCAGCGACCAGCGAGTGCCGTTCAGGCCTAGACTCGCCTCTGGCGCTTCCGTGAAAGGCGTACTCTGTTCTGTGCTCGTCAACTCCCCGCTTATGACGACGCATGCCTCGTTCCCAAATCCGAAACCTCCAGGCAGCTCCTCACCGATTCCTCGTGCAGTGTTGACGGCAATGTCGTCGGGATCCGCGGCTGGCGGAGGAGGTAGACCCTTGTCAGCTCTACCGCCACCGGGTGAAGTCCACCTGGACTCAGCGGGAGGAACACAGAACGGAAGAACCAGAGTAAGGAAGCACATCAAGCTGACCAGCAGCACACAGGTCCTGAGGTCAAATCGAGTCATGTCCTCATCCTCCTTACCTCTTTCCTTCCAACCCCTCTGCCGCTAAGAAGCAATCGACAGGATATTCTGTCGGGGGTATCCGCGACACACTTAAACCCCTTCGTCTTATCGAGCATCAAGTGTGCCATCACGACTAGTCGCCATCTCTGTAATTGTCGTTATTTCAATGCGTTATAAACGCAAAATCTGCACCCGACACCACGAGAAGCCTCAATCCCACCCCTTCAAGGCAACAGGGTTCCATCGAACCAGAGGGCGTTTCCAACTTGTTTGTCGCAAAGCAATTCAGCTGGATACTAAGTAACCGCCTTGGGCCGCCTGGTAACCATCCGTGCCCTGCTTCCGAGACACGCTCTCCATCACTACAATATCTCCGATTCGGTTTGGTGTCAAGGCGTTTCTGCGTTGCCTGAGCCCCCGTGCCTGGTGAGGAGACCGGTGCCGCCGGTGTCGGTATCAGAGGTAATCGGCCCACCTACATCAATTCATTTGAAGCAGGGCGGCTCGCCGTGTTATAATTATGTGTAAGAGTGCCGCAGGCAGTATCGCAATTGTAGAGCGCTGCGGGTAGTGCACCTTTTTGTCAACATAGTGATACAACCGGGCTTATTGGAGGGTGCCTCGCGGCGAGGGCGATGAAGAAGAATTTAACTTTCCGGACTCTACTGGAAGATGTCATCCCGGTCGACAGGCTCACCATGGCCGAGCGGGGTGAAATTGCGCGCGCGCTGGCCCGCGACGACAAGTCAGAGCTTGAGGACCTTGCGCTCAGGGCGATTGACAGACTTCAGCAACTGGGTTTTCTCAAGTACCTGGGTGAATCGCGTGAGGCACAAGAGAAAGTCATCCGTTACAGAAACCTCCTCACTTCCGAATGCATAGCGATCAGAGTCCTCTCGACGACAATGGCGGACGGGGTGCTCAAGCTGAAACTGCCGCTCCCCGGGGCCAGAATCAGGGCGACGTTCGAGCAAGTGAGAGGGATTTTGTCGCTGGACGACAAGATCCTTACTGAAAAGGATAGGCTGCTTACTGGGACAAATGACATACTCGCCTTCGTTCTGGACTCTGCAAGAGAACTGACGGGTTGTGACCACACCACGTTCAGTCTTTCAAAGTCATCCAAGGAGAGGCTCAGGTATCTGGAGCCGATTGCACAGGAGCTTCAGACGGCGCACGAATACGTTGAGGAATGGGTCATCGACAAGGGTTTCATGCTCTACGCGGCGGACGTGTCCAGGACCCGTGAGATGGCGCAGATAGTGCCTCCTCAATGCCAATCTGCGGCGATAGTGCGAGTGGGCGGCAATGGGCATCCTCTCTGCGGAGCGCTTCAGGTTTGCAGCACGAGGAAGGATTTTTTCAACGAGCAGAAGTTGATGCTCTTGAGTCTGCTGGCCGACAACTGCACTTCTCTTCTGACAAAAACCGAACGGCTCGGGAAGCTCGTGTTTGTCGATTCCCTGACGCAAGTCTACAACCGTTCCTACTTTGACGTGCAGCTCAGTAACGAGATCGCCCGAGCCATGAGAGAAAAGAAGTCGATGGCGCTCTGCATCATGGACATAGACGGCTTCAAGAGTTTTAATTCTCGCTTTGGATACGAAGGCGGCAATGAGGTCCTGCGCCAGGTGGCCATGATGCTCAAGACGGGCATCAGGCCTTTCGACTCGGCGGCGAGATGGGGAGGCGAAGAGTTTGCGGTGCTCTTGACGGCACCTGTCTCCGAGACTCAGGCGCGGGCCATTTGCGAGCGCTTGAGAACGGCGATAGAAAACGCGCAACTGCGAACGACCGATCTTTCCGGCAGTGTCGTCAATGCGACGGTGACCGTCAGCATAGGGGGGGCGCTTTATCCTGAAGACGCCCCCAACGCAAAAGAGCTCTGGAGGAAGGCGAACGAATCGCTACTCGAAGCAAAACGCCCTCCGAAGAACAAGACTCTATTCTGGGCCGAATTGGGACTGAACGACGATGGCCTTCCCGAGGCGGAAAAGTAGTCAAGGCCTGGTCGCGAAGCTTTCGGCGGGAGCGGCTTACCTGTGGCTACCGGTCACCAAGTGTTATCTCGAGGATCTTGTCGCCTCTTTCAATGCGGTCCACTACGTCCATGCCGCTTACCACTTCACCGAATATGGTGTATCTTCCATCAAGGTGAGGCTGGGGCGAATGCGTAATGAAGAATTGACTACCGCCGGTGTCCTTGCCGGCCAGGGCCATCCCGACAATACCCGTGAGATAGTGTTTCCCATTGATTTCGCACCTGATCGTGTATCCCGGCCACCCCCAACCGTCTCCTCTCGGACAACCGCTCTGAATCACGAAATTGGGAACTACGCGATGGAAAGTGAGTCCGTTGTAAAAACCTTGCTCCGCGAGCTTCACGAAATTCTGGACCGTATTTGGCGCGTCCTCACCGAAAAGTCTAATCACAATATTACCGTTTTCTGTTCTGATTACCGCCCGCCCGGTGTAGGACCGAGTCGAGACCCTGTAGCCCTGCGGTATTTCTGTGGGCGCGGGAAACGCCAGAAGGCTCAAAGCACGAAGACTGTCGGCGGGCGAAGCACCCCAGAGCTCCTTGAGCGCGCCGTAGGCTGCGTCCCTCACCCTGTAGTCGTCGTCAAACAATGACTCCCGGTATATCGAGAACGCCGCAACAGCTCCGAGTTTCTTGAGAGTCTCGATTGCAGCAAGCCTCACGTCGGGCTCGGGACAGTCCTTCCACTTCTCGTAGACTTCCCTCACTGCCCCCACGGCCCTTGGGTCCCCGAGTTCCGCCCAGGCTTCACACACACTGGCTACGACAACCATGTCTGTGTCGGCGGCGGCGCTTCTGAGAAAACCGAGGTCCGTCTCACCCTTTACCTTTCCCATACCGGCTATGCACGAGGCCCTGACGCGCCGGTCTGTCTCACGTGTGTAAACGCCGCGAAGCATGCCCGCGGAGCCCGAAATCCCCGCCTCGCCCAGAGCCTCATACGCAGAGGCCCTGACAAACCATACCGTGTCCTGGAAGATCGATTCTGTGAATCTCAATGCGGAAACCTTCCCGCAGAGAAGAATGGCCCTCGCGGCCTCCGCTCTCACGGAGGGGGAAGGGTCGGCTAAGAGGGCCGACAGGAAATCGGTGGCCGTCTCCGAGCCGATCATACCTAGAGAAGCGCACGCAGAAGCCCTCACGTGAAAAGATTCGTCTCCCAGTGCCGACACGAGTGAGGAGACGCTCTCCTGCTTCTTGAAAGAACCAAGGCTTTTCGCCGCGTTGACCCTGACGTGCCAATCTTTGTCGCTAAGAAGCGTTTTCAAGATGGGCACCGAGTCATCGTCACCGGTCTTTCCCAGCGCTCTGGCAGCGAAGCTCCTCACGAGCCAGCTCTTGTCACCTGCGAGCCTAGAAAGAACCTTGACAGATTTACCATGCGGTATGTTTTCCAGAGCATAGGCAACGCGCCACCGTAGCTCCTCATCCCTGGAGTCGGCAGCCTTCCAGAGAGCCGTTAGTGCCGTGCTGTCACGAAAGAAGGCCAAAGATAACGCCGCTTGCCGGGCCAGCAGCACGTTGCTTGCTCCGAGAAGCCGCGAAAGCGGGCGCACCGCCCCGCGGCTCTTCGTTTTGCCGAGGGCCTCAATGGCAGCGAGTTTCACGTCCGGCGAAGAGTCGGAGAGAAGCTTGACAAGGGTTTTCGAAACAGAATCGACGCCGGAGTAGGCGAGAAAGGCAGGAGATGAGCCGATTTGTCCAAGGGCAAACGCGGCGAAGACGCGCACTTCCGGGGAGACGTCCCCGGCAGAACGCAAGACGTCGCCGATCGAACTCGTGTCCTGGATTCTGCCCAGGGCAAGAGCAGCTCTCGACCGAACAACAGGATCTTCATCGCCGAGAAAGCTGGCAACGACCGAGCTTGCGGCGCGGAGATCCTCAAGCGAAGCGATCTCTTCCAGCTTCTCGGGAGCAGTGAGAGCGAAGAGGAGGCACGGGTCCAAGACAAGGAGGGAACCGAGAAGAGCGAAGGCACCGATCCAGAATCGATGTTGACGTATCATCTCTCACTCCACCTTTACGACTTTGCCCAAGAAGGAATCTCTCTTTCCCTGGACGTCCGTGACCGTAAGTCTGTACAGATACAGGCCATTCGCTATGCGGTTTCCTTCGGCGTCTCGGCCGTCCCAGATAACGCTGTTGTAGCCAACCCTGGCGTCTCCTTGCAAATCTAGGATCTTCCGACCCGAGACCGTGAAGATCTCTATCGAAACCTTCTGTAGTACCCCGGTGAGCTCATAGTTGAACGAAGTGACTTCCGCAAAGGGACTCGGGTAGCAGAACACGTTCATCAAGTTGAATTCCGCGGTCACGTTCACTGTTACCCGACGCTCGATCCCGCCCACCTTCACAGTCAGAGTGTCCCCTCCCTCAGGCAGGAAAAGCTCGGCTTCAAGCCGCCAGGTTCTTCCAACCCCGTCAATCTGCTGCTTGCTCGTGACCACGGCCGCACTGTTGACGAAGAACTCCATCTCGTCCTGAGACAGAACAATCGGGCTTGAGACCAGAGCGCTGGCTGCGATGTTCGATGGAACCCAGTCTCCCTCGCGTATGGTCCTCCCGCCGACGCTGAAAGTCGTCGTCAATTCCACCTTGAGGACAAACTCGGTCTCGCGGCCGTTGACGTCCGTGGCGTGAAGCGTGATGTCGTAGGTGGCAGGACGCAGGACAGTGGGCCAGTAGAGATAAAATTTCCTGCTGGCGCCGGCGATTGTGTCGGCAAGCGCCGTGACCGCGTACTCGCTGCGCGGAATGATTCCCCTCCCCTCCGTTCCTGATTCCTCAATCCATACCGAAGTTTCATCTACCGCGACTTCATCACTTACGTAGGCGCCGATACGGGCCGAATCGTCGGACGATTCGACATATACGCTCGATCCATCGACAAGCAGAGAATCATTCAGGCTGACGACGAACTGAGGCGGTAACGCGTCCATGCGCAGGCCGGGATCCCCCAGCAGTGCGTATGTTCTCACAGACTGTTTGTTCAGATAGTCGCCCGACAGAAATCTTATCTTCCCCGACGTTATTATCTCTCCAAGTATCCACCGTGCGCCCCTCTTTCCTCTCAAGTCAGCGGTAGGTGGAGAGCCAAAGAACGCATCAAACAGGACGACGTTCATGTCTGCCCGGATATTTGAGGGCAGATTTTCATATGCATCGCTCGAGAAAGTTGCAATCGCTCCTCTGGTTGGAAGAAGCAAGAGCTTCTCGGCAAGACAGTCACCTTGGCTTTTCTCTGTCTCACGATCGAAATCTCCGATGTGACAGGAAAACGCCGTGAAGACCCACGGCTTGTTGTAGTTGAGTACCGAGGGGACGTCATCGTCGTACACCCAGGAATAAAACAGTCTCTCGTGGGCCAACACGATCTGGCTCCCGTGGCCCTGATAGTTCACAAAAAGCCCACCCGTCGAAAGGCTTGACAAGAACTTTGGTTTCACTTCAGTCCTAACGTACTCTATCATGTCAGCCAGGGGAACGCTCTGCGGCTTGGGATAGGAAGGGACGGAATCCAGAAAGGTTCCCAGGTAGAAAGTATCCGCAGCGAAGCTGGGGGCGGCTGGGCTCGCGTTGACTATACGTCTTGCCTCATCCGATATAGACTTGAAGATGCGCTCACTGGTGCTTAAACGATCGTTCGCCATGTCGGCGCTGGAATACGAGTCATCCGCAACGAACAAACCTCTGCCTCGGAAATCCTCCGTGGTCGAGAAAGCCTCATAATTGATTATCTTCTGCACCAGGGCTGTGGCTTCCTCGCTGCTGCCGACTGTCAAGCGACCGACGTACATGTCAGGATAGTCGTCCTCCACCCCGTCCAGCGCTGTCACGAACCACTGTTCGTTTCCCACCAGTTCCTTTCCCGACGGGCCGGCTACGGGGCTGAACATGAGATAGGTAGGTACGAAGTCGGTGTCGCTTCGCGAAGCCACACCTTTGTAGTCTTCACTCGCGTCTCCGACCAGAAGAAGAAACAGGGGTGTTCCCCAGGAGCTGAACGCATATCTCATGTAGCGACGGATGGCTATTGGGGAGCGTCTCCCGCCGTTGAATTCATCGAAGACGTCGGTCAACTTCGCAAGTTCGACGTTGTGACCTTGCGATTCTCTGTGCGAGGCAAGAGGTGCCGTGAGAGGAGCAAAAGCGTCGTAGGCCACGATGAAGTAGTCTTTAGAGGCTCCCGAAGTCGCGAGGGAAGAAGGAGTGTCCGGCGCAATACTCGGCACATTGGGAAGGGCCCCCGTCGTTATCGCCGCGTATCGCTTGGGATAAACGCCTATCGAATCCCTGAACACGAGACTATACCCCGAAGCTTCAGAGGTTATCTGCGAGTCGTGGACGGTCAGAAGCACTGGATTAAGGGAATCAGTAACGTCATACAGCAGTATCCCCGGGGAAGGGAAACCGGTCAGGGTGAACTCGAGTTCGCCGGACAGAGTGCCACTGTTAAAGACAAGTACGCCGCCGGAAGCCGCAAACGTCTTGTAGTAGCTCACTTCAAACCAATCGAAGTAAGCACCGCTCCCAGTTACTTTCACACCGGAATCCAGCCTCTCACCGATGTAACGGAAAGTGTTATTCCCGCTCGCGAGCATGGTGTCCGGGATACTGAATCCCGTGTCCAACGTTGCTTCGGCCTTGAATAGAGCGGTAGAAGGACCGAATTGCGCTTCGTTGAAAAGCGTGTCCGCCTTACCCCTGCTGTTTTCCAGAATCATTGTGACGTAATGAAGGGACGGGATGAACCCCTGATACCTGGCTCTTATTCGCCAGGCCTTTGTCGTGTCGGGAGAATAAACAGAGAATGGAATTCTTATGTCGTGTGCGGTGGGCTGCTTCCAGAAATAGTAGTCCATGTTTTCTCTGGGAGGCACGTTCATGTAAAGTGAGTCTTTCTCGAATTGCTGGACGTGGAGAAAGGACGAGGGTTGCTGGGGGCTGCTTGACGAGCGCCAGGAATCCCTCTCGCTCACGAAGGACCCCGGCGAGTCCCCGACGGTCAGCCAGTAGACGTTGTCGTAAGAATAACGTGCCTCGAAGACATCGGTGGGAAAGCGATCACGAAAAGAGAGGCCGTAGAACACAAAATAGTCGTCGCCGTCGAAGTACCCATTCGAATCAGCGTCTACGATGTGGATCGGAACATTCACCTGCTTGAAAGGAGAAGGGTCGTCCTCCTCGTAGAACTTCTCAAATAGGCGCACCTGGTCAAGCGGATACGCAGTGGACAGGCCTTGTATGCTCGAATAGGAGACCTTGTACACGCTTGACGAGTCTATGGCGATCTTGTATTCCTGCACGGCCTGAGACACAGGAAAAACGGTCTCGCCCTGCCGCGACTGTGGCTTCATGCGCCAGGGCCTGGCATCTTCGTAGTTGAGAAGAAGTCCCTGATAGAGCCCCTCGGAATAGAGCTCGAAAGACGGAGCCGGCTCCAGATTGACCCTTCTTGGCTCAGAAGAAGACCCGAAGTCGACCCTGACGACAAGTCTCCTTGAGTAGACCAGCAGACCGGAGGCTGGATAGTACTGAAAAGGAAAGAGACGCACAGGAACCACTCTCTGATGCCTCAAAGTCGCCGGTTCCCCAAGTCTTGCAACTTCGGACGGGAATGGAGCAGTACCATGGTAGAAACTCTCGTCAATCGCAAACTCACGCACCGGGGTCGGAAACTCTCCGCCGCGTATGAAAGCCCTCGAGACCGGGACGGGAACGACACCCGACCTCGTGGCAGTCTCGTTCGTCAGAACGTTCAGGCGCGGGGTGCTCGCGAAAGGTATTGCAATGAGACAGGAAGTAAATGGAAGCTGAGGAAGACCCTCGTCTTCCGTGGTGAGAAAGTCGGCGAGTTCGACCAAATGGAAGGTGCGCCCGTCCAGGGTTATGGAGGTTACCTCGAAAGTGTCAACCACGACCTCAAGAGTGACTCCAGATTCGTCGCTCTTGAGAATCTGGATACCGGCCGCCAACTTGGCAAAGGCGGAGCCTTCCGGGAAGGCTGCTCCGAGCACGAACAAGCCGAGTGTGACGACGAGTCTCAAATGGGTTTTCAAGGTTCAGTAGCTCCTGTTGCGTCAAAAAAGCTGCACTGGCGAACAAGAAGAACAAAAGGGAGTCCGATTAAGCTTACCCTTGTCCTCTCGCTGAAGTTCCTAGTATAGACAACCGGCGCTACGAGGGTCAACTTGAAAGCGTTCTTTGAGGCACGGCTCTCTCTTGCGGTGAGGAAGGGTTGCCACGAAAAGAAGCGTGGATGTCAAGTGTCGCCGGCCTCCCCTTTCGAGAAAACAACGTGGGCACCGGGGACACACGAGCGCCGTCCCGTCGGCGCAGGCAATATGCCGCGGAACGTAGTGAGGCAACTATTGAGGAAGCTGTAGTGCCTCGAGTGCTTCCTCATTCACTACTATCTTCGTCTTCGCCCTGAGTCCTTCAATTAGCCGCACAAGCGCATCATCGGCCTTGGCTAATCTCAGTTTTTGTACTATGGTCGGAGCACTTTCCTCGACCGTGAGAAGTCTAGGCCCCTGTCTTTCCAGTAGCTTGCCCAGATACCAGAGGCCGTCATTGGAAACCGGACCCGCGATCGCTCCGATTGGCTTGTCCCAAAGCGCGTCATAGAGCGCAAGGTTTCCTCCCCTGTCAATGAGCTCAGTGGTATCACAAGCAGCTTCCTGTGCCGAGTAGACGGACAAATCTATCGCCACGAATTCGAAGTCCTCGCCCTCAGCGAGCCTTCTTGCAGCCTTGTCTCCTACGTCTTCGGATTCAAAGCACATCGTTGCCAGTCTTATCAGGTTCGGGGTCACGTAGTAATCCTTCTTTTCATCGTAGTACTTCCTGACTTCCTCGTCTGTAACACTGCAAGTGTCCCGCAGTTGCATGAACATCCGGCTAAAAATGATTTCTTCCCTCTTGTTGGCTATTCTCTCCTTGAACCATGGATGCCCACGCAGCTCTCGCTTGTTGAATTCGTGTTCGAAAATGAGTTCTCGACCGAACTGTTTTGCAGCAAGATTGATCTCGTCGGAGTTACCTCCGGTCGGCCTAGCGAAGCCCGGCATGTTCTCAATGTACTCCACAAACTCGCCTATCGTGAGCTTGGCACCGACAATGGAGGCGACAGGAATCCGTCCTTCTTCGTCGGTGAAAAGCTGGTGCCATACCACGCCGGATTGCGTTTCGGCGTCACCTGTGTCCATCCGCCGCACTCCACTCCTCTCCACCACCAGGGCAACCGCCTTCTCATCAACTTTGAGCTCGTAAGCGTTCTGGAGGCTGTCCACGAATTGATTGGCGATCTCCATCAGTTTGTTTGCCGGCACTTGTGATGAGGGCGTTCTGACCTCAGGGATTGCATCGAGATAGAGCGCTTGAATATACTGGCCTCTCGCGTACTCTGCAATCAGATCGTCCCAGGCAGAGAGAGTGTCCCACCCCAGGGCGTGAAAGTACTGACTCAAGAGGCGCTTGGCAATGAGCCTGTCAAGAAACTCTCTTTTGCCTTCGGGAGTTTTCGCAGGAGCGTCCTTGGCTGGCCCGACGCGCGCGAGGACAACAAGATATTCATCGGAAGCAATTGAGTAATCTCCCACTCTTGCAAGCTCAACTGCCTGAGAAGCCGAAAAAACGAAGGCAAGGAGCAACAGAGTACAAGTCGTCACCAGACAGGCTTTTGATTTCATCAGAGAACCCACCTTATCAACGTCGACGAGAAGCTCACGAGTTCCGCTAAGTCAGCTCGGGCCCAGCAAAGGCGACGGCAAGACGCTAGCGGCAGCCTTCAATCTCCTACCGCTTGAAACAAGCGAGCGTGAGCCGCACGCTCCGTTCGGATTCGACAATCCGAACACTACAACTATAGCAGAGGCGGCTCAAGAGGGACACAAAAAAAGAGTGGAAGCCACGGCCGTGGCTTCCACTCCAGAGACTTTCTGCAACAGATTACCTGTAGAGTCCCTTTATCTTGCCCCAAGTAGTGTTCTCAACGCTTGTCGGCTCATTGCCCGCACACGTCAACTCAGTGCCACCGTACCTGGCGCCACCGCCAACGGTCGTGCCCTCGTCATACGTGCTGGAACAGTTGATAACCCACGGGCCGCCCTCGGGTGTGTCCAAACTCTTAACGATTGTAAGGTCAGCCACTTGCGTGTCATCAATGTTACGATAGTACAGATATCCGATGTGATCCATCCAGTCGTGGCACAGTTCCGACGAAGAGGCCAAGCAAGCCAGCGGCTCACCAGCCAGCGATGGGCCCTTCCCGAAGCCGTTGCAAGCATTCCAGTTCATGAATGTGAGTGCAATGTCGCTGACTTCGTTAATTCCGAAAGGAAGCCCGAGGAAACCACCAAAGGCATCGCACTGACTAGTGCCAGGCTGGTTCGGGCAAATGTTCACGAGCCCGCCGATGTGAACGGCCACATAAATGTGGGAGAGCACGTCGGGTTCCCAGCACGCAAGGGTCCCAGAGAGCGGCCGGCCAGGGTGAGTGCAGATGTAGGCAGGGGTAGTCGGGAGCAGGGTCTGCTTCGCCGAAAAGCTCCAGATTTCAAGATAGAGCTTAGGATTCGGATTTCCTGCCAAGGCAATCGCGGGCAACAAGCAGATGCAAGCTGCACAGAATAGTACCAATAACTTCTTCATGTTGTTACTCCTTGAATCAAACAAAACCCCGATCAAGTAAGTGACTGAGGGCCGAAACATACCGACTTGTTTTCAACCGGGTGATCAACATCACCTCCTTGCATCGCACTGATTCTAGTCAAGAACTCCCTACGGATACGTGTGTCCATAATGGAGCTGGAACTTGGAATAGTCCAGAGCGTTAACCGTGCCATCCCGGTTGTAATCAGACCTGTATCCCGGCGGTACGGCCATGCTCTTCAGCCAGTCCAACTGGAAAACCGAGTAATCGAGAGGACCCACCGTACTCGCACCGTCCAGATCAGGGCTCACGCAATACATCGTCGCATCGTAAAACTCGTAATTGACACTCGCGTACGAACCGGTGACGGTCACCTGAGTGCTGAGCGCGGCGTTGGCGTCGTTGGCGTCCGTACCCGCGTAGAGCGTGAAGCTCGCGTAACCGTTGACATCCGTTGTCGCAACAAGCGCAGCCGTATTGAGAACGACAACGAGAGGATTAGCTATTGCAACAGTAACCACCACATTCTGCAAGGGCTGGTTGTTCTGATCGTTCACGTACACTTCAAGGCCGCTAGCGTCGCCATCAGGACACACCCAGAAGCAGGTTGAGCTTAGTGGGTTCACCCAAGACACCGTCGTATTGCCGGGGTCCGGTACGAAAGCAAAAGCTGGTGCCGCCACAGCTAGCACCAAGATCACAACGCACAAGAATCTAGTCATTGTCCGACCTCCTCATAGCGCACTGCATTATGCCGAAGCTAAGATCATAAGAAAGCAGTACCAAAGCAAGATAGCTACTCCGCCGCAACACACCTCCTTTCGACTTCACTCTGCATGATGTTCACTCGAACACAAGTTAGTATAACACAAGCCGGTAATGGATGTCAAGTAAAAAACCCCCACGTTCCCGAGCCGCCTTTCTACCCTGTAAACCTGCCTTCTGCCATAAAGTTCCACATATTGTCATCGCACATGCTCTTCTGGACGAGAGGAAGGCTTCAGTCCGGGGGGTTAACTCTAGCTAACTCAATACGTTACAAAGAATGTGCCTGACTTGCCTCCCGTCTATGGAAAGAATTATATCACATGAAGTTGTCCGTGTAAAGAAAAAACGGGCCGGATCCCCCGTTCCCGGAGCTGCTTCCGGGCGTGTCGCTGCCGGTGGTGGGCAGTGGTGGGCGAAACAGGACTTGAACCTGTGACCCCTTGCGTGTAAAGCAAGTGCTCTGCCAACTGAGCTATTCGCCCACGCTATTTCAACAGGATGGCAAGGGGGACCAGGGCGCAGTAACCCGCCACCAGAAGAATGGGTGCCAGGGTGATGGAGCCTATTGAGAGCATGACGTAACCAACGATTATCGATGCAAAACCTGCCGCAAAAAGCCAATAGCTTCTGGCCGAAAAAGCTATGACGTCACTCGCGGCTTCTCTGGTCTTGCGCCCCGTCCCGCCCTTTCTAGCCTTTTCTGGAGATTTCATGCGTCACCCCCGCAGCTCGCTGCCTATGATTTTTCTGATAGGTTCGTTCATGCTTCCGGTTCTGTAGCCCTCCAAATCTATCGTCACGAAAAGGAAGCCGAGTTTCCTGAGGTCGTTCACCACCAAGTCCCTTACCTCATGGGACAGCAGGTTGTCAAGCTCATCCGGCAGGACTTCTATGCGGGCCACGTCGCCATGAGTCCTCACCCTGACCTGAGAGAATCCTTGCCGCTTGAGGCTTTGTTCCGCCGCGGCGACTCGTTCGAGCTCCGGGCGAGTGATCTCCGTCCCGTACGGAAATCTCGATGCGAGGCAGGCCTGAGGGGGTTTGGACCAGTTGGGAAGCCCGACCGTCCTTGCAAGCTCTCTCACCTCTGATTTCGTGAGCCCCGCTTCTCTGAGCGGGCTCACTATACCGTGTTCTCTTGCGGCGCGCGAGCCCGGCCTGAAGTCGAGCAGATCGTCGCAGTTTGAGCCGTCGGCAACCCACTTGATGTTCCTCTCACGTGCAATTGCCTTGAGCTTTCCGAAGAGCTCGACCTTGCAGTGATAGCATCTTTCGGGGGGATTGCTGCTGAATCGGGGATCTGACAGCTCTTCCGTCTTGGCGACGAGACAGTTCGCGCCGATCTGTCTCGCCAGATCCAGAGCCTCCGCCAGTTCGCTCGGGGGATAGGTAGGCGAGTCTGCTATTACGGCCAGGACATTGCCCCCGAGCACGTTCACGGCCACCTTGAGAAGAAGAGAACTGTCAACGCCGCCCGAAAAAGCCACGAGAACGCTTCCAAGTCTCTCTATCAGGCTCTCGAGGTTTTCTAACTTGCCGGCCAGTTGCGCTTCCATGCTGTCTCTTCAGTTCTTCAAGCTCCAGACGAGTCCCGAGATCGGGTCGCGTCTCTCACACTTCTTATCGCCGCAAGGTGTTCTTCTATGGTCTTACTAAAGATGTGAGTGCCGTCGCCTCTCGCGACAAAGTACATGTCCTCACAATCCTTGAGCGGGAAGATGACCGCACTGACCGCGCTCTTCCCCGGATTGCAGATGGGGCCGGGCGGAAGTCCCGTCACGAAATACGTGTTGTAAGGGGAGCGCACCTCCAGATCTCTGTACACGATTCTATCCCTTCGACCTCCGAGCGCGTATGCCACCGTGGGGTCGGCTTGAAGTCTCCAGCCCTGCTTGAGCCTGTTCGTGAAGACGGCGGCTATTCTCGGACGTTCGTCGTCAACCTGCGCTTCGCCTTCCACGATCGAAGCAAGCGTTAGAACCTGATGCCAGCTCAGACCGACTTCGGCGGCCTTCTTGCCGAACTCCACGCCGAAGGCATGTCTGCCTTTGCTCACCATCTCCCTCACGATCTCGGCAGGTTCCATGCCCGGAACAAAACCGTACGTATCCGGAAAGAGATATCCCTCCAAAGAACGCGCATTCACACCGACGGAGTGAGCAAAGGTACTGTCGTCGACAAGCGCCAGAAAGGTCTTCGGGTCGAGGCGGATTTCGCGATAGAGAATGTCGGCTATCTCTTTCGACGTGAGACCCTCCGGAATCGTAACCAGGTCCTCGGGTTTCATTCCCTGGGTGAGCTGCCCTATTACTTCGAAGACGCCGAACTCTCTGTCTATCTTGAACCTGCCCGCCTTCATTTCCTTCTCGGCGCCGATGGCCCTGGCCGCCAGGATGAAAACCGCCTTGCTCCTTATGACGCCGCTCTCTTTGAGTATGCCCGCAATCTCCTGCAACTGTGCTCCCCGTGGGATGAGCACCATGATCTTCTCGGGCATACCTTCACGCGGAAGAGGCGGAAACGCGAGACTCACGACAAAGACGACCAACGCCAGGGCCAGCACGATGAGAAGCTTCCGTCCGATCCTTGTGAGCTTTTCTCTTTCCATGTTGAAAACGACTGCGACAAAGGGACAGGAGAAGTCGTTTACGGTGAGCCATTCAGTTCGGAATGTGTGCCATTCTCTTCAGGGCGTGAGCCTTCCTGCCGGGTTGTGTTGACCCTTCGACTCAAGAATGACTGGAGTATCAGGAGCGCGGCCACGATATCACGTTTTTCCTTTTTCTTCCTCGCGCGTTTGCTCAGTCCCAACAACAGTCGTTCCGCCTCCGCGGTCGAGAGTCTCTCGTCCCACAAAGTCACCTTCACGCCACAGGCAGAAGAGAGCTTGGAAGCGAAGCTCGTGACCTTCTCCGCTTGCGGGCCGGAAGTGCCGTCGAGAGACAAGGGGAGACCCACTACAATTTCGGCGACGGCCTCCCGGGTCACGAGCTCCCTGATTTCTGTGATCGCCTGCTCTTGGCTTCTCACGTGGAGAACAGAAGGATTCCCGGCCACCACCCCGCCCGGATCGCTGATGGAAACGCCTACTCTTCTTGTCCCGAAATCTATTCCCATCACGCGACCCATACGCCGTGTTCCAGTCTTTCTACGTCCCGGTCTTCTCCGAGGCAGAGCCTTTCCTCTTGACCATCGTCACCGAGGTTCCGCCCTCGAATTCAAAAACTACTTCGTCCATCAATGACTTGATTATCGCGAGCCCTCTTCCCCTGGATTCCACCGCCGCCTCGTCCAACTGGCACTTCACGCAGGAGGGATCGAAACCGGCGCCAGGATCCAAGACGGTGACTCTTAGAAGGTTTTCTTCGATCTGGTATGACAGAATCACGTGTTTCGCATCGCTGCATCCGCAACCGTGCTGAATGGCGTTCGTGCTCGCCTCGATCACGGATATCGCAATCGCATTCTTTTCGTCCTCGTCAAACCCGACGTAGTCGGCCACGGTGTCGCTCACCCTGTCAACCACACGAAGAAACTCCAAGCTGCCGGGTATTATCAGCTTTATGGAAGAATTGCGGCTAGCGTTCACGCGATTGCCTGTTGGCCTCTCCTCAAGGCTTCAAGGAGTCCTTGGATGTCAGCAGGAAGAGGGATCTCGAAGGACAACGTCTCCCCGCTGATCGGATGCCTGAATGTCAACGCAGCGGCGTGGAGCGCAGGACGCTCGATCAAACCGAGCATGTCGGATGCCTCCCTTCTCCTTTCGCCGCCAAGCCTAGAAACGGCCTTCGTTCTACCCCCGTACAGTGGATCCCCAAAAACGGGATGGCCCAGGTACGAAAAGTGTACTCTTATTTGATGCGTTCTTCCAGTCTCAAGCGAAGCCGTGGCGTGAGTGGCAAAGCAAAACCGCTCGAGAACGGAGAAACGCGTGGCCGCCTTCTTGCCCCTCTGCCAGTCCACTGCCATTTTTTTCCTGTGAATTCTGTGTCTCGCGATGGGAGCTTCGATTCTTCCCGAGCTTTCTTTGAGGAGGCCCCACACGACCAGATGGTACTTGCGTGCAACCTCTCTTTGTGCAATCTGCTTTGCGAGCGAAAGATGCGCCTGATCCGTTTTGGCGGCAACCAGCAAGCCCGAGGTTCCTTTGTCGAGCCTGTGTACTATGCCCGGACGCAAGACGCCGCCGATTCCGGAAAGGTCTCCGCAGTGGGCAAGAAGTGCGTTGACGAGGGTACCACTCTTCACACCGGCTCCTGGATGCACTACGAGCCCAGGAGGCTTGTTCACAACCACAAGGTGCTTGTCCTCAAAAACTATGTCAAGCGGAATTGGCTGGGCCTCGTGCACGCTGGCTTCCGGTTCCACCAGCGTCAGCGTCAGTTCCTGGCCCGCCCTCACTTTTTGGCTGCTCTTGGCCGTCTCACCGGCGACCCTGACGTTGCCTTCTCTTATGAGTCTCTGCGCTTGCGAGCGGGTAATCTGAGGAAAGAGCGCGGCGACCGCTACGTCAAGCCTTTTCCCCTCGGAGGCGTGGGGTATGTTCTTCTTGAGGATTTTCGGCATGGAACAAACCAGGAAAGAATCATTCTGCGGGGTGCCACGTGAGAAGAGAATGGTAAAGAAAGAGCAACACCCCCACGGTCACTGCGGTGTCGGCCACGTTGAATACGGGCCATCTCACACTCTTCCAGCCCACGTCGATGAAGTCCACCACCCCGCCGAGCCTCAGTCTATCAATCAGGTTGCCGATTGCGCCTGCAAGAACAAGGACAAGGGAGAAGGACATGCCGGGCCGACTTCTTCTTGACCGAAAGATAAGGAACAGGAGAACGAGTATGGTGAGAAAGGTCGTGAGAATGAGAGGAGTTCTGTGTCCGGAAAGTAACCCGAAAACGACGCCGGAGTTGCGAACAAAAGTGAGGCGCACGAAGTCTGTGAGGAGGGGTATGGACTGGCCCGGCTGCATGAGGCGAAGCACGACGAGCTTCGAGACCTGGTCGAGCAGCAGCGTGCCCGAAAGCACAAACAGGAACTTCTTCAACGACCCCTGCCCCCCTTTCACTGCCCGGCCTTCTCTTCTTTCTCCTTGCACTTTATGCAAAGCCTTGCGTGGGGGACCACCTCGAGTCTTTCCGGAGAAATGGGCTGGCCGCAAGACTCGCAGTTCCCGTACTCCTCTTTGTAGAGTCTCCTCAAGGCCTCGTTGATGTGATACAGCAGCCTTCCTTCCGCCGAGGCGAAGAGAAACGACTTCTCCCTCTCCATGGCGTCGGTACCGAGGTCGGCCATGTGGAACGTGTATGCCGAGACGTCGCCCGAAGAGTCCTTCAGCGTCTGGTTCAGCACATCTTTCTCCAAATGAGCCAACTGCACCAACACTTCTTCTCTCTCTTCCATCAGCCTCTTCTCGAAGTGCTTAAGATCTTTCTTGTTCACGTTTCTCACCCCTCCTGAGTCTGCCTTCCGGTCCTCGACCACCCGGGTCTCTCGCTTCTATGAGTCCTTTCTTATTATTCGGCCTTTTTCAGCGCAACCTTTACTTTCTCTCCATCGAGGGTCCATTCTTCCAGCGCGAAGCCTCCGGAGGCTTCGGTCTTCGGTAACGCCGGTTCTACGCGCTCGGCAAGAGACTCTCCTTCAATCGCCTTAGCCTGCTTGTCAGCAATCCCGGCAACGTCCCCGGGCAGCGCGGGCTCGATACTCTCGGCAAGGGCTTCGCTGGCTATGTAGTCTCTGGAGGCCTCAAGAATCGATCTCAGGTTTGCACCGGCTTCGTAGTACAGGACAATCCTGTCAGAGACTTCGAGCCCGGCCGTTTTCCGCAGAGACTGGAGCCGATGAACGAATTCCCTAACCGTGCCCTCTCGCCTGAGCTCGTCCGTGATCTTCGTCGTCAGCCAAACGCCCCACGTGCCTTCTCTGTCACCCCATCCAAAGACAGGCTGTTCCTCGCTCTCTACCGGACAGCGCAACGCGGCAGATTCCAGGGCAAGTTCCAAACCCTCTTTCTTCTTCTCCGTCACCTCAACCTCGGCGGAGGAAAGAACCACCTTTCCCTCCGAGGTCTCTATCTCGACCGTTCCACCGGAATGGATTCTCTGGAGCCCTTCCTGGTCCAGAGACTTGATGACCTTCGCAACCTCGTTCACCCTCTTACCGAAACGAGGGCCGAGAGCCTCGAATTTTGGCTTTGCGACATACTCAGTCACGCTTCTGTCATCCTGGGGAGCTTTTTCCGGGACATTCTTGTCGATCCGCACCTCTTTCACGTTGAGTTCTTCCTTCACAAGGTCACCGAACTGGGCAAGCGCTTCTTCCGCCACCCTCTTGGCCCCGACGACATAGACTGCCCGCAGAGGCTGGCGGATCTTGAACTTGGCATCGTTCCTCAGTGCCCTTCCGCGGATTTCTCTCCTGGCGGCGTTTCTCAGTGCCCTTCCGAGGGAGATGATGTCCATAACGGCGCGCATCTTCTCTTCGAGGGCGCTGTCAATGGCGCTCTCGTCGAATTGAGGAAAATCACAAAGGTGAACACTCTCGGGAACCGACGTGTTCCCCTTGCGCGCGATCTTCTGGTGAATCTCCTCGCTCACAAAAGGCGCGATTGGCGCGATCAGCCTGGCAACGTTGTTGAGGACGCCGTAAAGAGTCTCGTAGGCTCCGAGTTTGTCCGGGCCGAGCTCGGATTTCCAGAATCTTCGCCTGCATTTTCTTATGTACCAATTACTTAGGTCCTCTATCACAAACTCCTGAATCGCCCTGGCGGCCCGGGTTATCTCGTAGCTCTCCAGGTCGCCCCCGACCTGGCGCGTCAGCGAATTGAGCTTGGAGATAATCCACCTGTCGATCAAGGAAAGCTCGTAGCCGACCTTCGGACGCCCGCCTGCACCAGATCGCCCCGACGAATCCGTGCCGCAAGGCTTGGGCTCGAAGGGGCCGGCGCCGGAAGGCCGGAAACCGTCAATGTTGGCGTACAGCACGAAGAACTGGCAGGTATTCCTCAGCGTCCCTAGAAACTTGCTGGCCACTTCGGTCACGCCGTCCCTGTCGAATTTCGTGGGTATCCAGGGCGGACTCGTGGTCACAAGATACCAACGCAGGGCGTCCGCGCCTTCTTTCTCGAGAATCTCGGCGGGTTCCGCCGCGTTGCCGCGCGACTTACTCATCCGCTGCCCGTTCTTGTCGAGAATCATCTCTATCGGGACGACACTCTTGAAGCTGGACTCTCCGGAGACAAAAGACGAAATGGCGAGGAGGCTGTAGAACCAACCTCTCGACTGGTCCATGCCTTCGGAGATGAAGTCGGCCGGAAAGTTCTGCTCGAACTTGTCTCTGTTCTCGAAAGGATAATGCCATTGAGCGTACGGCATACTGCCGGAGTCAAACCAGCAGTCTATCACCTCGGGAGTGCGTCTCATGCTGCCGCCGCACGCCGGGCAATTCAGAACGAGTTCGTCCACCATCGGCTTGTGGAGATCGAGATCTTGTGGAAGAACGGCGCCAAGATTCTTCAGTTCCTCTATGCTGCCGACGCAGACTTCCTTTGCGCACGCCTCGCAGATCCAGACGTTGAGAGGAGTGCCCCAGAAACGGTCTCTGCTGAGCGCCCAATCCACGTTGTTCTCTATCCAGTTTGCAAATCTGGAAACCCCTATGTCTCTCGGATACCACTCGACCTTGCTATTGCACTCGACCATGAGATCCCTGTAGGACGTGGTCCTTATGTACCACGATTTTCTTGCGTAGTAGATGAGCGGCGAATCGCACCTCCAGCAGAACGGGTACGAGTGGACCACCTTCTCCTCTCCGTAAAGGAGCCCGCGATTCAGCAGGTCACGAATTATGTCTTTGTCCGCGTCTTTGACAAACACGTTGGCCCACGTCGTGACGTCTTCCGTGAAACGCCCCTCCCCGTCGACGGGTTGGAGCACGGGGAGACTTTTCTCCCTTCCCAGATTGTAGTCGTCCTCGCCGAAGGCCGGGGCGACGTGCACGATACCCGTGCCGTCTTCCATCGTCACGAACTCCGCAGTCTCCACCCTGAAGGCGTCGGGGGTGGAAGCGAAGAAAGGAAACACTGGCTCGTACTGGCTGCCCTCGAGCTTTCCTCCCGGGAACTCCTCGACGATCTCGTACTGACTCGACAGCGCGCCGATTCTCGCCCTGGCAAGAATGAGACTCTCGCCGCCGGTTTTCACTCTCACATATTTCTCTTCGGGATGAACTGCCAGCGCCACGTTCGAGATGAGCGTCCACGGGGTCGTGGTCCAGACAAGGAACGACGTGCCCGGTTCCGTCTTGTGCCTGAATCTCACGTAGACGGAGGGATCTTCGACGTCCCGGTATCCCTGTGACACCTCGTGGCTGGAGAGGGGCGTTCCGCAACGCGGACAATACGGCAGTATTTTGTGCGCCCGGTAGATGGCTCCTCTGTCCCAGAATTTCTTGAGAAGCCACCAGACCGATTCGATGTATTCGTTCGTGCAGGTAATGTATGGGTGATCGAGGTCCAGCCAGAAGCCGATCCTCTCCGTTACCTGTCTCCACTCCTTTTCGTACTTGAAGACGCTTTCTTTGCAGCGTCTGTTGAAGGCTTTGACACCGTATTTCTCGATTTGATCCTTGCTCGTGATGTTGAGTTCCTGCTCCACTTCGATCTCGACGGGCAGGCCGTGCGTGTCCCACCCCGCCTTTCTCTCGACCAGAAATCCCTGCATCGTCTTGTAGCGGCAGACCAGGTCCTTCACCGTCCTGGCCATCACGTGATGCACGCCGGGAAGCCCGTTGGCGGTCGGCGGGCCTTCGTAGAAGACAAAGCGCGGCGATTGAGACCTGAGGGCGAGGCTCTTTTCAAAAATGCTAGCAGTCTTCCAGAATTCGATTATCTTCTTCTCATTCGCTGCGTACGTCAGATCTTTTCCGAAACTCTCAAACATATTTCCTGGCCAAACGCGTCCGATGTTCGCCGATCCCCTTCAGATGCGACTGTTGCCGGCGACTGACTTGTCAGATGCGACTCACGACGTCCATTACGATTCGAGCTAGCTTGGGTTCCGCCTCCTCCGCGACCCGGAGAATCTTTGCTATGTCGGCTGGCTCAAGCTCTTCGGGCACGCACTTGTCGGTAACGACCGAGAGGCACAAAACTCTCATGCCGGAATGAATTGCGACCAGATTCTCTGGGACCACGGACATTCCCACCACGTCTGCTCCGGTCATGCGAAGAAATCTATATTCGGCCGCGGTTTCAAGATTGGGACCAGAGACCGCGACGAGCACGCCCCTGTGAGCCCTGACCTTCTCCCTGTCCGCCGCCTCCTGCGCCAGCCCGATGAGGTCCCCGTCGTAGGCTCGACTCATGTCGGGAAAACGGGGACCGAGGTCATCGTCGTTCGTTCCGATGAGAGGATTGTCACCCATGAGGTTTATGTGATCGCGGACGATCACGAAATCGCCGGGTTCATAGTCGGGATTCATCGCGCCCACGGCGCTCGAAAGGATCAACACCCTTGCCCCTACTGCCTTCATCACGCGGACGGGGAAGGCCACCTCTTGCATCGTGTAGCCTTCGTAGTAATGCACTCTGCCCCGCATTGTGACGACGGCCTTGCCCGCAAGCGTCCCGATTACAAGTTCTCCGGCGTGATACTCCACGGTGGAAACCGGGAAGTTTGGGATATCGGAATACGGAATCGTGACCTCTGCCTGCAAATGGTCCGCAAGCTGTCCCAGTCCCGTTCCCAGGATTATCCCGATTACCGGCGACGTCTTGGCGTTGGACCTTATGAAAGACGCGGCTTCGTCGATTTTCTTCTTGAGATCGCTCACCAAGTCTGGACACCCCCTCCAATTGCAGTTCACGAATCTGGCAGCCCGCCCGACTCGAGCGCGCGTGCAACGAGTTCTGCCGCCTCCGCTTCGCTCATCCCCCGGATGGCCACGCTCTTGTGTCTTGACGTCAGCCCTCTCACGATCTTCACTGAGCACTCGGGTAGCTCAAAGACTCGACATAGCAGCTTCGTGAGTTCCACGTTCGCCCTTCCCTCTACGGGAGGAGCCTTGAGTCGTACGCTCACGCTTCCGTCGGCCATCAGAGCCTTGACTTCCGTTCTTGAAGCGCCGGGCTGAACCCTGACTTTCAACAGGCAACTCTTCCTTTCGGCGGTTTTCTTCTGCCTGTTCCCCTCTCCCACGGTTTGTCTCGTTGTCTTATCGCGTTCGCTCTTGTCCTTTTTCCTGCTCACGTTTTCTTATCCAGCTAGTCTCCCCCGGTTGTGCGGACTTCCACGTACGGGACGCCCTCCGGCTCGGCATCGTGCTCCCCCGGCTCAGCGGAGCCTCGCCCTTCGTCCGATTCAGACGCGGCGCCCGTTCTGGCTTCTTCAAGATCCAACCGAAGGGCTCGCTGAGACTCCGAGAGCTTCGAGATGGCTTCTTCCTGTTCCTCCATGTCCACGGAATGAAATCTCAATATCTTGAGTTGGGTCTCCACGAGAGAGCGAAGTCGGGCAACGTAGATGTCCTTCTGGTTCTTCAGGTCCACGATTTCCCTTCTGAGCTCGCCGGCGCGGCGAGAAGCATCGTCGAGTATTCTATCCGCTTTGAGCTCCGCATCCCTCAGAATAAGCTCGGCCTCTTTCCTGGAGTTTTCTCTCGACTCGCTACTCACCCGTTCGGCAGTCAGGAGCGTGTCTCGAAGGGCCGTCTCCACCCTCTTGTATTCGTCCACCTGCGCCTCGAGTGCTGTCACCTGCTGCTCCAGATCTCTCTCCTTGTTGACCACCTGTTCCAGCTCGTCAGCCACAATGCCCAGAAAAATGCGCACCTCCTCGGCGTCTGCCCCCCGCACAACTTTCTTGAACTGTTGGTTGCGAATGTCAACCGGTGCGATTCTCAAAATATCCACCTCCATGCCTGGTCCGTGAGCAATAGAACACTCGCGTCTCTACCGTCTCTCTCCAAAAACCGCAGTACCCACCCTAATCACGGTCGCCCCTTCCTCTATTGCGACCTCGAAATCTCCACTCATTCCCATAGAAAGGACACTCATGTCAACGTTCGGAAAGCCGAGGCTCGAAATCTTCTCGCCGAGTCTTCTCAACAGAACAAAAGCGCCTCTCGCGTCGTCGGGTTGCTCGGCAAGCGGGCCCACCGTCATGAGTCCCCTCACGCGGATACCTTCGAGCACACACATTTGCTCCACGTGACCGGCGAGCTCATCCGGATCGAATCCGTACTTTGTCGCTTCGCCGGAAGTATTGACTTCGAGAAGCACGTCCGCGGTCCGCCCGGTTGCCGCGGCCCTATCACTTATGGCGCCGCCCAGTCTCACACTGTCGACAGACTGAATTACGTCGAAAATCTCCAGGGCACGCTTCACCTTGTTGGTCTGAAGATGCCCGACCATGTGCCACGTGACCTTCCTGCCGATTCTGTCGAACTTGGGCGAAGCCTCCTGGACTCTGTTCTCGCCCACGTGCTTTACACCGAGTTCTATTGCTTTTTCGACAACCTCGACCGGAATGGTCTTGGCGACTGCCACGACGGTTACTTCTGCCGGATTCCTTCCGGCCCTCGCTGCGGCAGATTCCACTCTCTCGGCCAGACAATCGAGTCTCGCTCTGATTTCAGATTCCGCCATATTATTCTGAAAATCCTCATTCCTGTAAACTATTTAATATAGCCGCCGGCACGCTTGCGCGCAATAGAGAAAACGGAGTGGCGTTCCATCAACCGGTGCTGCAGGTTCCCCGTCCCGGACTTGCAGATAGTATGAGGTGAATGCGGCGCTTTGCAGCTACGCGTTTGCGGCTTCCCAATCGCGGATCACGGTTATCGCGTCCTCGGAAGTATGGGCGAGCCTCAGGCTGTGAAGAAGATGTCTGCTTTGAGCCGCCCGACTGGAAACGCCCAAGACTTGAACTTGCGCCTCGGGGGTCTCGGCCGGAGAGAGTATCAGGAACACTACGTCTACGGGCTTCTCCGTGACCACGTCTGAAACGCCCTTTTTCGTCAATCCGAGTGCCACCACCGGAGTGCTCAGGCCTTTCACGCGCACGTGCGGGAAGGCGACACCTTCGTTGAGAAAAGTCGAACCCTGCTCTTCACGTTTCAATACGTCGGCAAACAGTACCCCGGCGTCTCCCGTGCCGGCGTCTTTCCAGACACTGTCCCAGACACTCCCCGCGAGCGTTCTGAGAACCACTTCTTTCGTGACAGGTTGATCCCAGATGACGACGCGTCGGGGCGACAGGAGCCCGGTCAGTGTCGACTGTTTCCTCGCCTGCGCCTCGGCCGCGGGTGCTCTCTTCTCGGGCGTCATTCCTTCCGGAACGTCGATCGCGGGCTGGCCGCCGGGTGCTTCCTCTTCACGGGTATCAAGAACAATGACAGTGACTCCTCTTGCGCCCTTCATAAGATTCCCGGCCACGTCCCTGTTCTTGCCCAGTCTTCTCCAGAAGGGCTTGGGAATCGGCCTCCCTACAATGATGTGGCCGACGCGATATTCCTTGGCGAACCTGAGAACGGTGTCTGCGACGTCCTCTCCCTTGTACGTGAAAACCATCGCGCCCAGCTGTTTCGCCAGAGTCAACGTGTCGGAGAGAAGGCGCTGGGTCCGAGCATCGATGGCGGTGGCGGCCTCTGAGGGGGTCTGAACGTAGACCGCGTACCAATTTCGGTTCAGTTTTCCCGCGAGACGCGAAGCATAGCGCAGCAGTTTCTCGGAGTTCGGACCGCGCGAACTCAGACAGACCATCACCTGGTCCGGAGTGGCGGCACTTCCGTCTTCCAGGATCTCACGCCTTCTCAAATCAATCTGTGAGGCGAGTTCTCTCAGTGTGAGTTCGCGGAGTTTCTCCAGATTCGAAATCTTGAAGAAATTGACTAGAGCGGCCTCGATACGCTCCTGAGGATAGATTTTCCCCGCCGCCAAACGCTTCTGCAAATCCTCGGTGCTCAGATCCACGTCAACGATCTGGTCGGCTTCGGCCAGCACGGAATCGGGAAGGCGCTCGCGCACCTTCACTCCCACTGCCTTCTCTACGGTGTCGTAAAGGCTTTCCAGATGCTGGACGTTCATTGTCGTGACGACGTGTATTCCGGCAGCGAGAACGTCCTGGACGTCCTCGTATCTCTTGGTGTTCCTGCCACCGGGAACGTTGGTGTGAGCCAGTTCATCGATGAGAGCCACTTGAGGCTTGCGGGCCAGGATTGCATCCGCGTCCATCTCTTCCACCGGAACGCCGCGATACTCTTGGCTGCGTCTTGGAACGATCTCCAGCCCCTCGGCAAGCTTGGCAATCTCGACTCGACCGTGTGTTTCGAGTAACCCTATCACCACGTCGATCCCTTCCTGCTTGAGTCGATGACCCTCCTGGAGCATCTGATAGGTCTTTCCCACTCCTGCACAATACCCCAGGTAAACCTTCAGTCGTCCGCGCTGGGAACTGCGGATCATTCTGAGAAATACGTCTGCCCTGTTCTCAACCATGGTTCACCATATCCAATCATTGCCGGTCATTCCCGAACATGTTCGATGTTTCCCGCGCATTCCCGATCATACTCCATCACGTTTGAGCATTTCCGAACACGTTCAGTCCACCGCGCTCCGGAGCGGCACGATCACGACTCTATTTCGACGCCCCATCCAGGGCCAGGTTCAGCATGAGAACGTTCACTCGGGGTTCGCCGAGGATTCCGAGATCACGACCTTGGATGTGCGCTTCGATCTGCTCGCGAATCGTTCTCTCGCTCAATCGCCGGGCTCTCGCCACACGGGGTGCCTGCAGCAAGGCATTCCTCAGACTGATGTGAGGATCCAGGCCGCTGGCCGATGAGGTCACGGCGTCGGCGGGCACCAGAATATCAGAAGAAAGACTGTTTTCCCTTCGATATTCCACGACGCGTCGGCCGACGGCGTCAATCAGCTTTCCTGACGTGGGGCCAAGATTGCTGCCGCCGGAACTGCAGGCGTCGTATCCCCGGCCTGCTGCCGAGGGGCGAGGGTGAAAGTACTTACCATCGGTAAACTCTTGCCCGATCAGGCTTGACCCCAGGATCGTTCCGCCACGCGCGACGAACGAACCGTTCGCCCTGGCCGGGAAGAGCCCCTGAGCAACAATCCATATTGACAGCGGATACACCCCGCACAAAATCGTGGCCAAACATAACGTTGCCACGAGTGAGATACGGATTTCTGTGATTAGATTCTTCACGGACACAAGTCTTCTTCCTTCCTACACCAGATGAAGCGCATTGACAATCGTGTCTATCAGCTTGATGCCCGGGAACGGCACGATCAGGCCGCCAAGACCGTAAATAAAGAGATTGCGTCTGAGTAACGCGGACGCACCCAGGGGCCTGAATTTCACCCCTCGCAGAGCCAAGGGAACCAGCGCAAGGATAATGAGCGCGTTGAAGATGACGGCGCTCAGGATGGCACTCGCAGGCGAACGGAGTCCCATGATATTCAGAGGGGCGATGCCTGGGAACACGCTTACCAGCATTGCAGGGATGATGGCGAAGTACTTGGCCACGTCGTTGGCAATGCTGAACGTTGTGAGCGCCCCTCTCGTGATGAGCATCTGCTTGCCGACCTCCACAACTTCTATCAGCTTGGTGGGACTGGAGTCGAGGTCCACCATGTTTCCTGCTTCCTTGGCCGCCTGTGTTCCCGTGTTCATGGCCACTCCGACGTCGGCCTGGGCGAGGGCCGGCGCGTCGTTTGTGCCGTCACCGGTCATGGCCACAAGGTGACCGGCCGCCTGCTCCTTTCGAATCAGCGCCAGCTTGTCCTCAGGTTTCGCCTCCGCGATGAAATCATCCACGCCTGCTTCTCTCGCTATCGCTGCCGCCGTCAGCCGATTGTCGCCGGTTATCATCACGGTTTTGATACCCATCGCCCTGAATCTCTCAAAACGATCCTTGAGCCCTCCCTTCACAATGTCCTTCAGATGAACGGCGCCCAGAACCTTGGCTTCGTCGGCGACCAACAACGGCGTTCCGCCCGAAAATGAGATTGAATCCACCGCGTCGTGGACCTCGACGGGAAAATCGGTCCCGACGAAGTCTCGTATTGCGTCGGGCGCGCCTTTTCGGATGTGCCTGCCGTCAAAGTCCACCCCGCTCATCCTCGTCTGCGCGGAGAAAGCGATGAATCTGGCGTGCGGCATCTCCGACATTGAGCGCCCTCTGAGACCATATTTCTTCGCCAGAACAACGATGCTTCTGCCTTCTGGCGTCTCGTCGGCCAAGGATGCAAGTTGCGCCGCACTTGCCAGCTCCTCGACCTTCACTCCCGGCGCCGGGAGAAACTCTGCTGCCTGACGATCTCCCAGCGTGATCGTGCCCGTTTTGTCCAAGAGGAGAACGTCCACGTCTCCCGCCGCTTCAACGGCGCGGCCGCTCATGGCCAGCACGTTCTTCTGAACCATGCGGTCGATCCCCGCGATCCCGATGGCGCTGAGCAGACCACCGATCGTGGTGGGGATGAGGCACACCAGCAATGCCACCAATACTGTGATGGAAAAAGGCGTGCCCGAGTAAAGCCCGAAGGGTTTGAGGGTGACGATGACGACGAGGAAAATGATCGTCAGCGCCGAGAGAAGAATGGTCAGGGCGATTTCGTTCGGCGTCTTCTGACGTCGTGCACCTTCGACCAGACTGATCATGCGGTCCAAAAAACTCTCGCCGGGGTTCGCCGTGACGCGGACCTTGATCCGGTCGGACAGAACGCGCGTGCCGCCCGTGACTGCACTCCGGTCGCCGCCCGCCTCACGAATGACGGGAGCGGATTCACCCGTTATGGCCGACTCGTCCACGGTGGCCAGACCTTCGATGACTTCACCGTCGGCGGGTATGAGCTCGCCTGCCGAAACAATGACGAGATCGTTTTTTCGCAGCCGCTCGGCCTGCGCTCTCTCAACCGTGCCGTCGGTCCTCAAACGGTTTGCCACAGTCTGAGTGCGCGTCCGCCGGAGGGCCCTGGCCTGGGCCTTCCCCCTTCCCTCGGCCATGGCTTCCGCGAAGTTGGCAAAGAGGACCGTGAACCACAGCCAGATAGTCACTTGTGCGACAAAGCCGAACGGCTCGTTTCGTGACCTGAAGAGAAGCCCGAGGGTAGTGATGGCGGCTCCCACTTCCGTCACGAAAATGACCGGGTTCTTGAGCAGCCAGACCGGGTTCAGTTTTTTGCACGCATCCACGATGGCCTGCCCAACTATTTGGTGGTCAAAGAAAGGAAGAGCTTTGACTGCCAAGATCTTCTACTCCTTCAGTCCACTTTTTCAGTAGAGCGCGCCTGATCCCGTCATTAGAAAATGCTCGACTACCGGGCCGAGGGCGAGAACAGGCAAGAAGGTGAGCGCTCCGACGATCAGGACCGTACCTACCAGCACGACGGTGAACGTCAAGCCCCACACTGGGAAGCTGCCTCCGGTTGCTGCAATCAGCTTCTTTCTCCCCAGGCTTCCGGCCAGACCCAACACCGGGACGATCATGGCGAAACGTCCGAGAAGCATGGCCAGCCCCAGGGTTGTGTTGTACCAACAAGTGTTGCCGCTCAAACCGGCGAAGGCGCTCCCGTTGTTTCCGGTGGTCGACGAGTACGCATAGAGCATTTCGGCTAGACCGTGTGGCCCGGTGTTGTTCAGGCCGGCAATGCCCCACCGACTTGCGGCGGCCCATGCCGCGAAACCCAGGATACTGAAGATCAATATCAGCACGGTGAGAGCGGCGAGCTTGACGTCGCGAGCCTCGATCTTCTTACCCAGGTACTCCGGTGTTCGCCCGACCATGAGCCCCGTCAGGAACACGGCGAGCACCACAAAGACGAGCATTCCATAGAGTCCGGAGCCGACTCCCCCGAAAACCACCTCACCAAGTTGGATGTTAAACAGCGGGATCATCCCACCCAACGGCGTGAAGGAATCATGCATCGCGTTGACCGCTCCACACGAGGCGTCCGTGGTGATGGTGGCGAACAGGGCGGAGTTGAAAACCCCGAACCGAACTTCCTTCCCTTCCATGTTTCCGTCAGCGGGATTTACCCCAAGCGCGTGCAGTCTGGGATTGCCCGCGCTCTCGGCCCACCAACAGACCAGCAAGGCTGAGAGAAAAAGAAACAACATGGCACCCCACACGGCCCAACCATGTTTCTGATTTCTTACCGTTCGCCCAAGATAGTAGGTGAGGCCGCTCGGGATGAGAAAGATGGAGAGCATCTGTACGAAGTTCGACAGAGGGGTCGGGTTCTCGTAAGGGTGTGAGGCGTTCGCGTTGAAAAAACCGCCTCCGTTCGTTCCCAGCATCTTGATCGCCACTTGCGACGCGACAGGACCCTGGGGGACGAGTTGGGTTGACGATTCGACGAGTTCTGCCCCGGCATAGGGCTTAAAGTTCTGGATCACACCTTGCGATACCAGGAAGACGGCCAACACAACACAAATCGGAAGTAGCAGGTAGAGATTCACGCGCACGACATCGACCCAGAAATTCCCGATGGTCTTCGCCGAATGCCGGGCGATGCCGCGCACGAACGCCGCAGCCACGACGATGCCCACGGCCGCCGAAACGAAGTTGTGGAAGACGAGACTCACCATCTGCGAGAAGTAGGACAGGGTGGACTCACCCGCGTAGTTCTGCCAATTAGTGTTGGTAGTGAAGCTGACCGCCGTATTGAACGCCAAGTCTTCCTTGACGGGGCCGAAACCCTGCGGGTTGAGCGGCAGGAGATGCTGAAGTCTGAGGATGGCGTACGTGAACAGTAGCCCGATCAGACTGAATGCAAGCAGAGACAGAGTGTACTGCTTCCAATCCTGCTCCTTTTTCGAGTCCACACCGAAGAGGCGGTACAACGATCGCTCGACCGGCCCCAGGACCGGATCAAGAAGGGTCTTTCCCTCGGCGTCCAGGACACGAACCAAGTGGAGGCCCATCGGTTTGGTCAAGGCCAGAAGGACCAGGACGTAGATAGTCAGTTGAATCCATCCAATGAGGTCCATGGACCCTTTCCCCGTCAGAATACCTCGGGTCGGAGGATCGTGATGAGCAAGTACGCGATCAAGACAAATCCTACGAGGATCCCCAGAAAGTCAGCCATTGCTCAAAGCCTTTCACACGCGCGCGCGTAAAGAAAGCAGAGGCCGAAGAAAACGATGGAGATCAAGATGTAAGCAAGATCCGTCAAGATTGACTCTCCTTCTCCGGGGTTCGGTCGGCCCTTCTGAGCGTGAAAGTGAAGGTGGTTCCTCTTCCTTCCCGGCTCTCAACGCCGACCACGCCGCCGTGAGCCTTCACGATTTCCTTAACGATGGCAAGTCCCAGCCCCGCTCCCGTCTCCGTTCCTTGGTCCGGGACGCGGAAGAACTGTTCGAACACTCTCGGGAGATACTTGCTTGGGATGCCCTTGCCCGTATCGGAAATCGAGAATCGGACCGTCTTCTCCTCGGCCGTCGCAGAAACGCTAACGCGGCCCCCGGCCGGCGTGAACTTGAGCGCGTTCGAGACCAGGTTGCCAAATACGTGACCGATCCGTGTCGTGTCAACCCAGACGTCGGGCAAGTCGTCCGGCACCTCGACGCTCATAGTCACTCCCTGGTCCTGGGCTGCCCGATGGAACGGGTCCAGAGCCTCCGACACCATCGCGCGAGAGGAGATCGCACGAAGTTCTAGTTGAGCTCTCCCGGATTCAATGCGACTGATGTCCAGTAGATTGCTGAGAATACCGTGGAGTCGATTGCTGTCCTCGCCGGCCGCCAACAGAAGCTCTACCTGCTTCTCCGTGAGAGGTCCCACTTTTTCCTCGAGCAGAAGGTGGATGGCCATGCGAATGGAAGTGAGCGGAGTCTTGAGCTGATGCGATACCGTCGAGATTACTCCCTTCCTCAACTCATCCTGTTGCCGGAGCTGCGTGACGTCTTGAAGCGTCAGTACGATTCCAATGGGTAACCTTTCGCTGTCCAGGATGGGCACCGCTTGCGGACGAAAGTATCTCTCTTCTCCGTTCACAAAATGCTGAACAAATCTTCGATCGTTCTGTTTGGACGTCGCGGCGCCGCCCTTGAGGACGTCGTTGTACAGATCTACGATCCATCTCAATGACGAGTCTGATATTTGTGAGCCGGGTCGTAGCCCGAAAACGGTCTTCGCCGTCTCAGTCGCCAGCTCCACGCTCCCGTGCATGTCAATTGCGGCAATCGCCTCGGGTAGACTGTCAAACGCTTGTTGCGTGGCCCGCTGGATCCGAACCAGTCTGGCTTGATCGGAGCGGCGAAATTCGCGGAGACTGGCCGCCATCGCGTTGAAAGCTTCGGAAAGGTGTCCGATCTCGTCTCGAGAAGTGCTTTGTACAACCAGATCCAGATTCCCGCGCCTGATGTCGTCCGCGGATTCTATGAGGCGATTTATCGGGCCGAGAATCCATCTTCCGGCAAAGATCATGAATCCCACGGCAACGATTGTGCCAATCAAAAGATAGAGATACATTCGCTGCCGGGCGGCGGCGGCGCTCGTGCGAGCTATCTCGTTCGCGTCGTTCATGTTTTGTTGATTGAGTTGAAGGATCTCGTCCGCCGTGTTCTTGATCTGGTCAAATAGCGGGAGGAAAGAGGTAAAGTAGGAGGCTCGCCTGGCGGCCAGCGGGATCTTTGGATCCAGCACGCCGTCTAGCGTCCTCTGGTACTGGCTAAAGAGCTGCTGAAGACGAGCCGCCCGCTCGCCTTCTCCAGGGACAGTGATGTTGCCCAGTTCGATCTCGAGCTCCTTCTCGAAAGCCAATTCGTTCTCGCGGACAAGCTTCGTTCCCTCTTCCGTATAACCCATGAGTATGAACAGCACCCCGCTGTCGGTGCGTTCCAGGGCCTCCTTCATCTGCTGACAAGCTACAACGCTCCGGTAGTTCTCGCGCAGGATGACGTCGATTGATCTTCCCAGCTTGGTGAGATGGAGGATACTCTGCGCGCCGATGACCAGGATGATCACAAGCAGCCCGCCGAATCCCAGAGACAGCTTTTGACGGATTCCCAGCATTATCGTTCTCCACTTTTCCAGTGCTCTGCTATTACCCTTTTCTATTACGCAGGCAATGTGCCAACAGATTTGTTACCTTAACCTGTTGAAAGATGGAGATGATTCCGGGCCGCGCAAGGGTAAACCTTAAATCTTTCAAGAAACCGGAAGAAAACGCATTGAAGACTGCAAGGCGATATCAAGAAGGAAGTGAGATGACCGAGAAAAGAAGGAAGGGCGGAGGTGTGCGGACCTTCAGATTCCGTACTTCTTGCGGCGACGCCAGAGGGTGGCCTGGTCGATTCCAAGAACATCTGCAGCTTCCTGCAGCGATTTCGTGGTGGCGAGAATTCGCCGTATGTGCTGTTCCTCGATTTTCTCGACCGTGACAGGATCGCCTATGCCGGGAGCCATTTCACTCGGGAGCAACGCCGTGGGAAGGCACTCGATGCCGACGCGATCGGTCTGACAAAGAATGGCGGCCCGCTCGACAACGTTACTCAACTCCCTGATGTTTCCCGGCCAGCGATATTGCTTCAGCGCCTCCAGCGCCTCGTCAGTGAAGCCGGCGAAGGACCGGTGGCTGTTGCGACCACAGAATGCGAGTAGTCTCTCTGCAAGCGTGACGACATCATCCGGCCGTTCTCGCAACGGAGGAATCTCAATCTGAATGACGTTGAGCCGATAAAAGAGGTCTTCTCGAAACCGTCCTGCGGCCACCGCCTGCTCCAGGTCCACGTTCGTCGCTGCGATGATGCGCACGTCCGCTCGTCGCGTCGTGTAGTCGCCAACCCGCTCGTATTCTCTGTCCTGTGCGAAACGCAGAAGTTTCGGTTGCAGGGACAGAGGCAAATCGCCTATCTCATCCAAGAAGAGCGTGCCGTTATCACAGGCTGCGACGCGACCGGGATTATCACGAACGGCTCCAGTAAAGGCTCCCCTTACGTGCCCGAAAAGCTCGCTCTCCAAGAGCTCGGAAGAGAAGGATGGACACGAGACGATGCCCATGGGTTTCTCCGCGCGATTGCTCCACGCGTGAATGGCGCGCGCAAGCACGGTCTTACCCGTTCCGCTCTCGCCTCTGAGAAGAATTGTGGCGTCGGACGGCGCCACCTGCCGCGCCAGAGCCACGGCGTGCTGCATGGCCGAACCGGTACTCGAGAAGTCAATCTCGGGACGCGTTCGACCGAGATCTTCCTGCAATGCGGCAACCCGTTCCTCCAGCACTCGCATTTCGTGCACCTTTTGAACGGCCAATTTGACCTGGGCAGGCGTGAAAGGTTTCGGAATGTAGTCCGTTGCCCCGCGGCGCATGGCTTCGACGGCAGTCTCGATGGAGGCGTAGGCAGTGATGACAATGATCTTGAGCCAAGGACACGTGGCCAGCAGAGCGGGAATCAGGTCAAGCCCGTCATCGGTCCCGAGTCGCAAATCCACAAACGCAAGTTCGAAAGCTCTTCTCGACGCCTCAGCCAGGGCGTCCTGAAAATTGCTGACGGCGATGACTTTGTGACCTTCCGTCTCGAGACACACCGACAAGGTCTTGCGAATGTTGATCTCGTCGTCCACGACGAGAATGTTCAACGCTTGACCGGATGTGGTTTCGATTTGTGGCCTCCCTTCGCCTCCATGCCTTGAGCAACAGCATACTAAATCGATGCTGGAAAATCAATTTGGGACGACGCCCGATTGTGTACCGCATTGCGGGGAAATTGACTCCCCGGGAATTTGCCGCTAACGTTGAACTTGAAGAGGCTCTCATGAATTGTTCATGCACCTTCCACCGCGATCTTCGCCGGACCGAATAGAAATCAAAGCGAATCAAAATCGAAAACAGCCTCGACTCTGTTTTCCCCGTCTTCTATGCGATGAACCCACCTGATGCCGAGAATGAGGGGAAAGCGTAAATTGAAAAAGTGCGTTTCGAAACCCGTTTCAACTCCGGCCGAACGGTAGGGTGTTTTGGCGTTGCCATCCATTCCAATCGTGTAATCGTAAAACAGCCTTCCTTTTATCCGTTTCAGATACGCAAATGAACCCAACGAAACATCGGGACAAAACACCGGAAACGTGTATGACGCCGAGGCATGCGCGAGTTTTTTGTGGAACACGGAATCGTATCCGCGCGAGAATGGGAGGGAAATCGGAAACAGGTAATTATCCGGCTTCTGTTCCTCCCATGCGGCCCGGTACACGAAACTGTGGTGTTTCACGAACCCGGGAAGATAAAGAATCGCCTGCGATAGAAATTGCGAACCCCGGTAATCGGTTCTAAACGGGGCGTGCCGGTACTCGATTTGCAGATCCTGAGCCCAGCGCGGCGCCACGTCGCGAATCGCGCCTTCCCGGTAACGCGAGAATGTGAGCCGGTAATGAAGCGGGACCAGGCTGCCGCTAGGCGGGTCCGGCCGGTCCTCAGCGTATTTGTCCGAAACACGGTTGAATGACGCATCCAGGCTGGCCTGGAATCGAGTGATATGAATATCCCGAGATAGATCCAGCGGGATGCTCAATCCCAGACGAGTCGAGGTTTCCGTCCATGAGTCCGTTCGTTCTTGGTCTTCCTCGTCCTTGAATACAATCTCTTTTTCTCCGCGGCTCAATCCGAGATCGATCACCGGAAATAGCCCGGCGTAAACAACGTCTGCGTCAAGCCGGACACTGGAATCTTTCGTGTCAATCATGGGTCCGAAGGTAAGCGATGTCGTATTAAGTTTATCCCTGGAAACCAGAAGTAGCCCGAATTCATGAGAACCCGAAACAGGATACCAGGAATGCACATTCAGAAGATGCGAAAACGGCTTGTAGTCCTGAATCGGGTAAATTACTCTCGGGATCTGTGATTCGTCCAGCATGGGTCCGTTTTCCTGGGCTGCAAGCGTTTTTGCGTAACCGGTCGCATCCGCAGCCGCTGAATCCGGCTCTGTCCACAGGGAAGGATCGAAATCCGCTTCGCATACTTCCATCCCGTCGGGCGAATATCCGGAAAAAAGTAGTTTTTTCCCGTTAGGTGAAACCTGCGGCGAGAATGCACCATAGGGTAGGGATGTGACCTGGTATTCGATATTGGTCTCCATATCCACGGCATGGATGTTATCGATTCCAGATTTCGGGGAACTGAACAGGACCCAGTGGTCGAAGAGTACGGGATGGGAAATACCGGCCCAGCCGGGTGCAAGGGCTTCACGGGTTTGGCAGGACTTGACGTCAAGAACGGATATGCCCTTACCGCGATCGTCCTGGAATGTGAAAACGATGCTCTGCCCGTCCGGAGACCAGCATGGGGACTGAAGGAATGCGTTATCCGAACTCGGAATCCGCTCGAGAAGTCCTCCCGTTCCTACGTCAAGGATGACCAGTGCGCACCTCCTGTCCTTTTCGAATTCTACGGCAGCGATGCGCCCGCCGTCCGGTGAAAATGAAGGATTGAAATATGGAAATCCGCCGGCTATCCTGTGGGTTTCCCCGGTACGGACGTCCATGACCACGATGGACGGTAGGGTTCTCGCCCCCCAGCGTATGTCAGGAATGCCTTCATCCCAGACGATTTTCCCGGCAGCCACCGAACTCCTCGTGCCGTTCGGCTCCAGGGGCGATATCTGTTTCAGTATTCTTTCGTTTTCCCTGGTATCAATGGCCACGATGGACCAGGGAACGGCGTAGCTCCATTCTTGCGCGACGACCGTACTGTCGTCCAGGTATTGCGGAAAGCGATATTTCGTCCAGGTCGAAGGCTTCCGATTCAGTATCCGGTACTGCGGGTACGTCCTGACAGGGATCTGGTTTCTCCATGCCTCTTCCAATTCGACCAGGGTTTCTTCGTACAATTGTGACACGCTCTTTTCTGTTTCTTTCTTGATGGCGTTTGAAAACGAAAACGGCCAGAACGACCATTCTGACGTTCTTCTAATGATGCGATTCCAGACCGAAGGTCCGTATTCTTGTCTGACGTGGGAGACGAGCGGATAACCCAGCTCATACCAGTTCGGCGTCCAGTCTCTGTAGGAGCCGATGTACTCCTTTGAATAGGAATACCGTATATTGTTCAGAAGCTGGGTCCGTATGCCCATGCCGAATTCGGGAATGCGACCCCGACCGTTTCTCGTTAGCGCCGTTTCCATGCCTACCGCATCGCCTTCCCACCACCATAAGGGGATTGAGAACATCGATAACGCGGAAACGCCCGATTCGCCGCTTACCCAACCGGCAAATCGGGTGAATCCCGTATTCACCTTGTCGAACTGGACCATGTGTCTGCCTTCATGAGCAGCAAGCAGCCTGTACCATTCCCCCGATCCCGTAAAAGTCCCCTGCACGGGCAGGTGGTACCATTCGGATTTTCGAGGCGCAAGCATGACATAACCGTTTGCGTTTGCACCCTGATTGGTCAGAAACAGCGAAATCCGTTTTCTTTTCGCGTCCAGCGTTTGATTGAGCGGGCCGTACAGGTATTCCATCGTATTGGCGACTCTCAGTCCCTCCTCGGAAAGCTCGTCAGGAAAAACGATCTCAAAATGCGCAGTCTCGATTGTTTTCCATCGGATGCCCGGAGGATTTTGGTAGGTGTCGATCATCTGGGCGTGAGTCAACGCCGGCAGAATCATCGCCGGAAGGAGCCATTTTAGAATGGATTTGCTGAATGCCATGGTGTTTTGAAATCGCGTGATGGTCATTTTCTCCTCCCACGCCCGAGTCCCTGGGTCTGAATCGAAAATGGATCACAGATCGCAATGAATTCCCACGCCAGGGCGAAGAATGTTTATATAGGAGATTCGATTCCGTGTCAAGATGCGTGGGCATCCGGATTGACGTGGAGAATTTTGCCTATCTTCTGAGGCGCGTTGAAGAGAAAGTCAAGGAAATGCACAGCGAAGTGCCGGAGACCATTCGCTTGAAGGAGGTGCAACTCATCGCTGAACAGCGCCGGGGCCTTCAATCGCACCGGACACCGGTTCGAGTTCTCTGCTTTGGTGGAGGCGGCGGGAATCGAACCCGCGTCCGAAGAAGTTTAAACGTAAGCCGCTACGTGCGTAGTCTATCTTTTATTTCTCGCGTCCTCCGTCTCCGACAGACAGGATACGGAGGGCGCCAGCCCGCTAAATCTCGCTTCCTACCCACGGGCGAAGAGAGGAAGCCAGCCTGCCTTCGTCGGCGCCCTTCTCCGCCTCAACAGGCGAAGGCGGGAAGGACGTGGCTACAGTCTATGCAGCCAGGGCCAACTGTGTGTTGGCATTTGAATTTTCCCACTTGTTTAACGAGCCAATGGGGACCTCGGCACGCTGCTTGCGTCTCTGCCTCCCCGTCGAAACCAGGCGCCCCCACTTTCAAATGCAGGAGAAGAAGGTTTGCGCCGTGGAGGAGTCGAACCTCCGACCTACTGATTAAGAGTCAGTTGCTCCACCAATTGAGCTAACGGCGCAACGATTGTTCCGGGGAAAGAGAAGCCCAGCAACCGAGTTAGAACATAACACCTGGAGCGTGGACTGTCAAGAGGTGCGCGTGACGTGGCGCAGATGACGTGGTGTCAAGCCCTGGCGCCGCGCGCGTGACGTGGCGCAGATGAACGCCCGCAACATTCCCCAGTATTGACACGGCCGCGCCCATTGCCTATGATGAGGATGGCGTGTTTCGCATTCGAAATCGGGGCGTAGCGCAGCCCGGTTAGCGCACCTGCCTTGGGAGCAGGGGGTCGGAGGTTCAAATCCTCTCGCCCCGACCATTCTTGTGATCCCCTGCCGGCGCGGGCAAGAGTGCTCCTCAGTAGTGTAAGTCGAACAGCAAGTGCCGCAACGCACGGCGGCGCCGGTGCATCGATAGCGCGCCTGTAGCTCAGCTGGATAGAGCAACGGATTTCTAATCCGTTGGTCGGGGGTTCGAATCCCTTCAGGCGCGCCATGACAGGCGGTGGACGTAGCTCAGCTGGTAGAGCGCTGGACTGTGGATCCAGCTGCCGCGGGTTCAAATCCCGTCGTCCACCCCACCACTTCTTTCCTGCAATGCGCCCGTAGCTCAGCTGGATAGAGCGTCGGACTTCGAATCCGCAGGTCGCAGGTTCAACTCCTGCCGGGCGTACACCCTATCCCCTCGAGGTACATCTTCCGGAGATGCCGCCTCAGGGAACCGAGCGCTCGTCCCCTGTGACTCAGCCTGTTCTTGAGAACCGGACTGAGCTCGGCGAAGCTGGATTTCTTGCCTTCCGGGATGAATACCGGATCGTAGCCGAAACCGTTCCGCCCCCTGGGCTCGAATGCGATGCGCCCCGGACACTGACCCCTGAAAATCTTCTCAGTTCCGCCGGGAATGGCGAGGGCGATCACACATTTGAATCTTGCAATTCTCTGCTCCTTCGGTAGTGATTGAAGAACATCGAGGAGCTTCTTCACGTTGTCGGCGTAGGTCGCATTCTCTCCCGCATATCTTGAAGAGAGAACTCCGGGCCTGCCCTCGAGTATGTCTACTTCAAGACCCGTGTCGTCCCCTATTGAAGGGAGCCCCGTGAAATCGCTCGCAAGTCGGGCCTTCAAGAGCGCGTTGTCCTTGAGGGAATCCTTCCCTTCTTTCGGGTCAGGGGCACCGGGGAAGTCACTCAGGGACAGGATCTCCAGCCACTTGGCGGAAAGAATCTCCGTGACCTCCTTGAGTTTGTCACGGTTTCCGGAGGAGAGGACTATTCGAAGTCTGTCGTTGGACGCGGCCACCCGTTTAGTAGATTTCATCTTCCCACACTAGCCCTTCTTCTCGCCGGCGATCGCCCGCTTCTGAGCTTTGATCAGTTCATTGATGCCCTTTCTGCCAAGCTCCACCATCGTGTCCATCTCTTCCTTGGTAAACGGCTTCACCTCGGCCGTTCCCTGTATTTCAACGAGGCGTCCGGATTCCGTCATCGCCACGTTCATGTCCGTGTACGCTCTGCGATCTTCGTCGTAACACAAATCGATAACGACCGCGCCGTCCACGACGCCCAGGCTGACCGCGGCGACAGGTTCGACGAGCGGCAGCCTTTCAATCGTCCCGGAGGCGACGAGACCGGAGAGCGCGAAGTGCAGGGCAACGAACGCACCCGTAATGGAAGCGGTTCGCGTTCCTCCGTCGGCCTGAATTACGTCGCAGTCGAGTATTATGCTCCTCTCACCCAGGACCTTGAGATCTGTGACTGCCCTGAGTGCCCTGCCGATGAGTCTTTGTATCTCCGAGGTTCTTCCTCCGACTCGTCCCCTGTGAGATTCTCTCACGGTCCGCTCCTGCGTGCTTCTCGGAAGCATCCCGTATTCGGCGGTCACCCAGCCCGTTCCGGAGCCCTTGAGAAAAGGAGGAACGCTGTGTTCGACGGTGGCCGCACAGATGACCTTCGTGTCTCCAATCTCCATGAGAACCGACCCGTCGGCGAACTTGAGATAGTCGGTCCGTATCTTGATCTTACGCATCTCGTCAGGTTTTCTTCCATCGACTCTTTTCATGTTTCACCCCGTTTCCTGCTCGGTCGTCTACTCGCAGCCCTATCTCTCGTACCAGGGGACGTCGGACTGGTTGACCAGTGTTAATCCGTCGATTTCCTGCCCCAGAAAACGCTCACCGACGTCCTTGAACTTCCTCGGAATATCACTCACGTAGAAATGCCTGAACACTCTTCCCCCGCTTTCGGCCTCCATCCCCTTGTCTTTCAGGATCGCTATGACTTCGTTGGCCGCCTCCTCACCCGAGTCCACAAGCGTGACGTTCTTCCCCGCGGCCTCCTGGATGATGCCGCGAAGCACCGGATAATGGGTGCAACCCAAGACCAGCACGTCCACGGCAGCGCGCGTCAGCGCTTCCAGGTATTCATTTGCGACCAGCTTCGCAACGGGGTGAAGTATCCATCCCTCTTCCGCGAGCGGGACAAAAAGCGGGCATGCCACGGAATGGACCTTCACGGCGGGGTCCAGGGAGGCGATTGCTTTCTCGTACGCGCGACTTTCGACCGTCCCCACGGTTCCTATGACGCCGACGACCTTCTTCTTGCTAAGATGGACGGCGGCCCTTGCGCTGGAGTCTATCACTCCCACGATCGGCACGTCGAAAGCGCCTCTCAGCTCCTCGAGCGCCACCGCCGAAACGGTGTTGCACGCAACGACTACGAGTTTGACGCCTCGATTCAGGAGGAATCTCGTGTTTTCAAATGCGAATCGCTTTACTGTTTCGACCGACTTCGAACCGTATGGCACGCGCGCGGTGTCGCCGAAGTAAACGATGCTCTCGTTCCGAAGTCTCGAAATCAAGTGCTTCACGACGGTGAGGCCGCCGATTCCCGAATCAAAAATACCTATGGGTGAACCCATCTGAAGCTCCTTGCGATCTCACGCCAAGCGGCCCGATCTCGCCGGTCCGACAACGTCAAAATCGCTATTGCCAATCAAACACGCTCAGGGGCTCGGTCAGGTCGTAATGCCCCCCCAGCGAATCGACCGAACTTCCCTCCACCAATATCTGCACGTGCGTGATGTCGACGAAGTTCGCCGACACGGTACGAACTATCGAAGCCAGGATCAAATACTCTTCCGTCGAGCCTCCCGTGAAACCACTCTTCAATTCCCCCGAAAAATCCAGATACGCAGTCCTGCCCGCAATGTAGGCACTCCTCAGTAGAGTTCCCGGAGGAAGAACGCCGATCCCCTTGCCCGTCGGACCCGAAATGAGTTCTCTCATGATGCTTGCGAGCAGCGTCGAAGGCTCTGCGGAAGCCATGATGTCCCGCGTGGTCTCGATGGGTTCGGTCCCGTCTTCCGAGCCGAAATATAGAATCACGGCCTTTGTTCCGACCTCGACTTCTTCCGAGGGCTTGGTCACGGGTTCGCCGGGTTTCTCTACGCCGGCTCTGCGTTTGGAGAAAGTGACGACCAAGACTATGGCGAGAAGGCACACAATAATGAAAAGGACGAAGTTGAGCCTCTTGGATGCTCTGGTTTTTGATGTGCCCATGCGTGCCTCCGAATCGTGCGGACATCTATCGCGGTGCTTCTATCTCGCTCCTTCGTTCACAAACTCGCCGATACCCTCTGCGATTGCTGCAGCAATTCTATGCCGGGACGAGGAATCTAGCAAGAGAGCTTCGTCGCCGGGATTCGTCAAGAATCCGCAGCACACAAGTACGGACGGCATGTCGACCCCCTCAAGTGCAACTGCCGGGACTCTGCGCAATCCCAACTCCTTGAGATTCGTGGCACTGCCGAGCCTGTCGGAAATGCCCCCGGCAAGAGAAAGGCTGGCGCGAGCGTGCCTCTCGGAGGCGCCTTTCCACGAGCTCACCTGGACACCGCCGATCGCCGGCTCCGAAGCCGAGACCCCATCACCACCCGGCGCCTTGTAGACTTCAAGACAATACCCGCTGGCTCCGGGAGACGCGTAACCGTCGCAGTGAATGCTCACAAAAATGTCACCATGAGCTGCGTTGGCCTCGACGGCCCTTGTTTCCGGAGTTTGTTCGGAGTCGTCTTCTCTCGTCAGTACTACTTCGAGCGTCCCGGTCTTTGAGAGGAAACCCTTGATGTCTCGAGCGATATCGAGATTTACTTGTTTCTCAACCGCTCCACCCTTGCCCTTCACGCCCTCGTCGGAACCTCCATGGCCGGGGTCGAGCACGACCACCCGGTACTTGCCGCCAGACAGCTCCCCGCCAAACGGGGCAAGACTCATCTCACGCATCTGTGAGTCGGACGAGGTGAAACCGATGGCAATCCTTTCGGGTCCTGTCTCGCGCTTTAGACTGTAACCGAGAGTGTGAGAATCCAGCGCCATTCGGAGCTCGACCCCCTTGGCGCTCTGACTGACCAGAAGCTTCTTGACAAGACCGGCCTTGGCGGACGAGGGTTTTGCGGAGACGACTGCATTTTCGAGAAGTATCACAAACGACTCTTTGGAAAGAGAAACGGGCAAGTACTCAACCTTCCCCTGGCTCTCGACGGTAACATACGTGAACTCGCCCGACGTTTCGAGACCGATCCTCACCGGCACGCTGCCCTCTCTCAGGAGAGAAAGGGTCTGATTGTCGGCGCTCCACGCGACTCTCTTCTGTGAGAACTGAGGCACAACTTCGAGAAGAAACTCGACGGGCACGTAAGGCACACCTCTGACGAAGAGAACGGGCGCTCCCAGCACGAAGGTTTGGTCCCCGACAGCCAGGATGGGGCTTCCGACGGTGAATCGGATCCTCGTGCCCTCAACGTTGAGGACGGCCTTCCTGGTCTCCGCCTTCCAGAACTTGGTCGCTCCCAAGAGGAGAGCGGCGTCGTCCATGGAAACGTAGTCCCTGCCCTGTATCCTCGTCGACTTGCGGGCCTCGGCGCTGACGTAGGAAGGCGCAAGACCGGGGAGGATCGCAACAAGGAGGATCGCGACGAGCAAGACGGAAATGGGAGACAGTGGTGTCATGGTGCGGTCTCTGACTCTCGGCACGGTGTCATTCAGTCTTCCGGTCACGCCTTCGTCCCTTGAGAGCTCTTTCTATCTCGCGTTCCTGTTCCCTTCGAGCGATGCTTTCTCTCTTGTCGTATTTCTTCTTGCCCTTCACGAGCGCCAGCTCAACCTTAGCATGCTTTCCCTTGAAATATACGTTCAAAGGCACGAGCGTAAGCCCCCGCTCGTTGATTTTTCCGGCCAGCCTGCGGATTTCTTGCTTGTTGAGCAACAGCTTCCTTGTTCGCAAGGGATCGTGGTTGAAACTGCTGGCTTCGTCGTAAGGACTTACGTGCATGTTGTGCAGAAAAACTTCGCCGCCGTCGACGGTAGCATATCCGTCCCTGATGTTCGCCTTGCCTTCCCGCAGAGACTTGACCTCGCTGCCGACCAAGACTATTCCGGCCTCCATGGTTTCAAGTACGAAGTAGAGGTAGCGGGCCTTGCGGTTTGCGCAAACTTGTTTGATCGTTGTTTCGGGACACATCGTGCGATTGATAACAGATGGAGCCGTCGGTTTCAACAGGTTAAAGTCTATCCAGGATGTCGTTGTCGACCGGGAGCTGGCCGTTCGCAGCGGGCTATCGTGTTTCAACGAACCAGAAGTCTATCCAGGATATCGTTGCGCCGAAACGCAAATATGCTATTATTCTCCCGCAAGAGAGGTTGACGCGAGGCTAGAGAGTCACGCAGGAAGCGCGTGCGGAAGTGGCGGAATTGGCAGACGCGCTGGGTTCAGGGTCCAGTGAGGGTAACCTCTTGGGGGTTCAAATCCCCCCTTCCGCACCATGCATCACCCTTTTCAGCGCCCCATTGATCGCCCGCGATGGCTCCACGCCGAGCCCCGGGCCATCTACTCTTGCTATTCAGTCCCGTTACCGGCTCATTCCGATGTCTGAGGCAGCTGCAAATCAGGAGGACCCTGGGTGGCTTTTGTGGCAAGAGAGGGTTTCTGCTTCCTGAGCTCCCGCTTTACTGTCTCGAGCTCCCGTTCGCTCAGACCGTAGATATCCTTGATGGTCTTCTCGCAGTATCTTCCCTTCCAATCCCTGCCGAATTTCCTCAACGATGTTCTCTCGATGCCGGTCTTGGACTCTCTGCTTTCGGATACACCTCGAGGTGTACCTCCCCTCACGACTCGTTGCTCGGGTTGAGCACAGGAGAGGGTCATAACAAGGAAAAATGTGAGGGCAAGGAGCTTCCGCACGGGCGAACCCCGCGTAATGAGTGACATAACCGCACAACCGTGCCGTCACCCTAACAGAAGCTCAACTGCAGTTCAACTCCAAAAACGAAGATGCTACAGAGTCACCTACTGACCGGAGCGCGCGCCATACTACGTCACTCGTCCGAATACAAAACCCTGAGCCTCGGTGCTCCCCGCGACCTGTCAGCCAAAGCGGTAGATGTGAAAACCTGTCAGCGCAATACAACTAACTTCTGGACACCGCCTCTGGCACACCCACCTGCCAAGAAACGCGCAAAGTAGACCCCGGGTCTCACCTCCTTACCTCTCTCGTCCCTACCGTCCCACAATACCTCTCCCTCCCCCCCAGAACACTCTATACGCCTCACTAACCTCCCAGATAAATCCAGCACCTCAAACTCCGCCTCTCTCCTGGCCCCAGCGTAGTAACCCAACATGAAGCCTACCCCTGACGGATTGGGCCTCACTCCGATGAAGCCTACTCTCACACCTCCCTCACACGGCCGCACCAACACAGGGCCCGCCTCCTCACACAACTCCCCAAAAGGCGACTCAACCTCCAACCAATATCGATACCTCCTGCCCAACTCCACCGTGCTGTCTACAAAACTCTCAACGTCCACCAATGGCTCTACCGTGTACACCAACTCCCTCTCTCCCTCTGCATCAGGCTCTCCACAACCACCTGCGTCTGCACGGTACACGTTGAACCTCACCTGCCCCCGACAGCTCCACTCAACCACCACCCGCTCCCCCTCTACACGAGCGCTGAAACCCTTGACCCACGGCTCGGACAGAAAATCATCTGAATACCGAGCCCAGATGTCATAGTCACTCCCACTCGGACCACGACTCCGCTCCCACACTACCCATACCCTCCCTCCTGTACCTACACCCACATCCGGCCACTCATCTGTTGCCGCAAGCTCGCTGTCAGGCTCTGTCACCATCTCCTCTCCCGTCCACCAGCAATCCGACCACCGGCTCACGTACACATCTCCCTTGTACACGTTGTCATGATCCGCCCTGGCCCACGCAACCACCGGCCCACCCTCCACACTACCGCTCACCATGAGACCGTAATCCCACTCACTCGGGTCAGCAGGTGGCAAAGGGATTGAACCACTGATACTCCAACCCGCACCATCCCAAAAACCAGCACAAATGTTAGAAGTGGTGTCAAAATACACTATCCATGGACCCTCACCACTACTGAAACATATCTTCGGGCCCCCACCCCTGATCGAAAGAGGAGACTCTCTCCAGGTGCCCTCATCCCGGTACACGCAGTGAAGCGTATCAACGTGATCCATCGCTTCCCACACAACCCAAGGCACACCCAAGCCAGAGACCGCTATGTCAGGATACCCATCCTGAACCTCCGGATGATCTATGTGCTCCAAAGATGACCAAACGCCATCCACACGATTCCGAAAGAAAAGATCAAGGTCGTACCCAGGGTGTCTGTTCACAAAGGCACCAACCACAGCCCAAACCGACGTCGTGTCCACGCACCCCATCTCATAGCCCTGCCCTTCAATACCTGCCGCATACAGCGTCTCAGGCTCACACCATCCTGCACCTGCCCAGTGCGTCGTCAACACGTCACAGTACGGCGACGTACCCCCACGATAACGCTCCCAAACCACCCACGGAATACCGTCCTCCCCGATGCAAGCCATATGCCACGCATCCTTCTGCACATTGTCCGGGTGCACCCTCTCCTCGGGTGTCCAACCTTCCCCTCTCCAACGAGAATACATAATCTCAAAATCACCCTGACTAGCATCAATACCCATCCAAAACACCCAAGCCGTCCCCGCACTGTCAACAACCACCATAGGACTCCAGTCATAAGACGTGTCTTCCACGTTCACCTGCATCTCAGGACTCCACGTAGCTGCAAGAACGGGCGATGCTGTTGGAAGGAAAAAACCACAGGACAGAACAGAGGTTGTCAAGAGCAGTACTGTGGAGGCAAGGACATGCATGTGGCCAAGATCGCGGCCAAACCAGTGGCCGAAACCCAGCCTTCCGCCTTGCCTGCGTGAAATAGCCCCCTCGCGAGCGAACCCCATATCACAGACCTCGAGTGAAACCAAGGTACACTTCGCCGTAAACCAAACTTCTGCCGCAGCACAAACCTAGGACTCCGGCCCCTCTCTGTCAACACATTTCCGCGAGTCACAGATGCTATCCCACAAGAACGTCTCCGCTTCCAGCTACAGAACTCTCGAAAGTACCGGCGGCCTGCCCCTGGCTCTTGCCGCCTAGCGGGACACCGGCCCGCCCTACCTGAACAGTGCTTTTATGGCACCCCAGGGCTCAGGAACAATGTCGGTGGCGCAACCATTAGGCCCGCCCGGACTCGGAGGGCATTTTGTCCCGAGCGGAGGCTCTGTTCCGCTGTAAGGACTGAGCGCGTCGAAAATGTACCAGTCCTGGCTTCCGGACGGCTTCCTTCCCACGGAACGGTTCGAACCGCCCGCAGCCTTTCCGTAGGTATAAGAGTCCACTTGGAAGCTGTCTGCTCCGACAAACCTCCACAGGCGAACGGTGTCTCCCGTGTTGGCAAGACTCAGCCCGTAAGCAGGATATCCGTTCGCGCGCTCCCAGGCGTAGGACTGGCTGCCGTAGACAGCGAGGTGGCCTTGCGCCGGGATGGTGCCAGAAAGCCCGTACCTCCACGTCGTGTCGGCGTCGGCGATGCGATATCCGTCGAGAACGGCCGGCGATTCGGAGTTGTTGTAGATTTCTACCCACTCGTCGTCGCGGTAGTTGTACACACTGTCACCGTTCCAGTCAATGGAAGGGGAAGGCAAAATCTCGTTGATGACAACGTCGGCGGAACACAATACGGGAAAGAGAACAATACCGAAGAGAACAATGGAGAGAACAACCACGAGCGGAAGAGCGAAGGCAATGCGTTTCATTCTTTCATCCTCCCTTCATCCCAATCACCACACACTTGCCTTGGAACTGACTGAATCGAGAGAACTGTAGCTGGAAAGGCGGGATGTTATCTTACGGAATGATTTTGGTTCCGGCCTTGCCGTCGATGGCGCGGCCTATTTCATCGCAAGACGTGATTATTACTTCCTTACCACCTCCCTCCAAAAACTCGACGGCAGCCTGTATCTTGGGCCCCATGCTTCCGGGGGCGAACTCGCCCGCGGCAAGGTATCTCTTGGCCTCGGCGGCGGACATGAGGTCGATGTCGTACTGGTCGGGCTTGCCGAAATGGAGGGCCACCTTGGAAACGGCAGTAGCTATGACGAAGGCTTCGACGTTCAGCACTGCGGCAAGCACACTCGATGCAAAATCCTTGTCTATGACTGCTTCCACCCCTTTGAGCATGCCTTCGGGGGTTTCGACGACGGGAATCCCACCGCCCCCAACTCCTATGACGATCCTACCGGCCTTTACCAGTTCGCGAATGACTTCTGCTTCCACGATCTTGAGCGGTCTGGGTGAGGGCACCACCCTTCTGTAACCCCTTCCAGCATCCTCGACCACGGACCATCCCTTTTCGCTTGCCAGTCTCTGAGCCGTTGACCTGTCGTAGAACGGCCCTATCGGCTTGGTGGGCTTCAGGAAGGCCGGATCGTCGGAATCAACGATCACCTGAGTGACCACAGTCACGACGCTCTTGTCTATTCCCGCTCTCTTGAGCTCGTTGTAGAACACCTGCTGAATCATGTAACCCAGGCCGCCCTGGGAATCGGCGCCACAAATGTCAAGCGGCATGGGCGGTACGATGTCCTTTGCGGCCTCATTCCGTATGACGATGTTTCCGACAATCGGGCCGTTCCCGTGGGTCACGATGAGCCGCGTTCCCTTCCTTATCGTGTCGACGAGCTGGACCACGGTCGCGCGCGTAACTTCGATTTGCTCGTCGATCTTCCCGGTCCCTCGCTCGGGGATTATCGCGTTGCCGCCGAGCGCGAGGACCATGCTCTTAAACGCACTCAATAACGTCCCTCCGTCAATGCCGCCCTACAGCTTCTCTATGAACTCCTTCATGCGGCTGAGTCCCTTGTTGATGTTTTCAATCGAATTCGCATACGAGAGTCTCAAGTAGCCCTTGCCGTACTTACCGAAGGCCGTGCCGGAAAGCAGAGCTACTCCCTTCTCCTCGAGAAGCCTCGAGGCCAGCACGTCGCAATCCATGCCGGTCGCCTTGACGTTGGGAAACACGTAAAAAGCGCCCCTCGGGGTCTTGCAGCTCACTCCCTTGATTGAATTGAGGCCGCGCACGACGACGTCGCGGCGCTTCTTGAACTCTCGCACCATCTTCATCGAGTCGTCTTGAGGTCCCGTTATGCCGGCGATTCCCGCGCGCTGCGTGAAGGAGCAAGTGCAGGAAGTGCAGTTTGTCTGTAGCCTGGCCACGTGCTTGGCCAACGTCTCATTCATGATGCCGTAACCCAACCGCCAACCGGTCATCGCGTAGGTCTTGGTCCAAGGTCCCGTCACCGCAGGCGCCGTTTGCAGCTTGCCAGTGAAGGTGATGGAGAGACTCGTCGCCGTCTTGGCAATGCCCAGCGCTGGCGGAGGTGTCGCGCTCGCCGGAGTTATGAGTTGGATCGCGTTCATCGGCGCGCGGGGATCACCACTGCCCGTGATGGCGTAT